>JBEGLK010000035.1:0-12199 GCA_041183605.1 Pseudomonadota bacterium | reverse complement strand
GCTTCAAAGGTCTGCATGAGCTGGCGAAAGCCCTGGCCGCGCTTGCCGCCCAGCACCGTGTCCGGGCCGGTCTCGAAGCCGTCAAAGGCGATCTCGTATTCGCGCATGCCGCGGTAGCCGAGCACATGGATTTCGCCACCACTCATGCCTTTGGCAGGGAAGAGCTGCTCCCGGGTGCCGCGCGGCTTGGCGGCCAAAATCATGCTGAGGCCGTCGTGGTCGGTGCTGCCGGGTTCGGTGCGCACCAGCAAGGTCATCAGGTCGCTGCGCGCGGCATGGGTGATCCAGGTCTTGTTGCCGTCGATGCGCCAGCCACCACCGGGGAGTTGGGTGGCGCGTGTGCGCAGCGAGGCCAGGTCGGAGCCGGTGTCGGGTTCGGTGAACACGGCCGTCGGCAACACTTCGCCCGAGGCGATCCTGGGCAGCCAGTAGGCCTTCTGTTCGTCAGTGCCCGCTCCCATGATCAGTTCGCCCGCAATTTCGTTGCGTGTGCCGAGCGAACCGGTGGCAATCCAGGCGCGGCTCAATTCCTCGGTCACGATGCACATGGCGCGTTTGCCCAAGCCCAAGCCACCGAACTCGGTCGGGATGGTGATGCCAAAGACACCCAAGTCCGCGAGCGCGGCGACCATGGTGTCGGGCACCAGCTCGTCGGCCAGGTGCCAGGCATGGGCGTGGGGCGTGATTTCATTGGCAGCGAAACGTCGGAACTGGTCGCGGATCACGTCCAGGTCTTCATCAAAAGCCGTCTCCACGATGGCCTGACCGGCGCGCAGATGTGTGATCAGCGCGTTGCGTGTTTCGGGCAGTGCACCCTGCGCCATGAACCAGCGCACGCTGGCGCTGTTTTGCAGGACCGCGGCCGCGGCCTCGAGCTTGAGTTCAGCCGGGCGGAAGATTTCGTTTTGCGACATCGGCACGCCACCCAGCAGTTGCGCCAGGTACTCACCGATGCCGATGGTCAACACGAGTTCTTCGCCCTGACCAAGCAGGCCGTTCTGCTGCAGGCGCTCGCCCCATTGCGCGGCGCATTGAATGGCCTCGACCGTGGTGGCAATCCAGGCCAGCCCGTGCAGGGCGCGCTGGTGTTGCTGCATCAGCCCGGCTTCGACCCGCCCGCTGGGCGCGCACAGTTGGCTGACGGCCCGGCTGGCCTGTGCAGAAAATTCGCGCGCGGGAGCCACGACGTCGTGTAAGTGCTGGAGGAAAGGAGAAGCTTGTGTCACTTGAAATACTTTCTTGAAAAGGGTGTTTGCCTGGCTCAGGCGCTTTAGGCCTTGGCGCTGGCAACAATGCCGGCGTCGTGCAGGGCGCCAATTTCCGTGGCCGAGAGCGACAACACCTCAGCCAGCACCTGATCGGTGTGTTCGCCAAGGTGGGGTGCGCGCACCAGATCCACACGCGTGCTGCCTTCAAAACTGGCAGCAGCGCCGGGCGCCGGATAAGTGTGGCCGCTGGGGTGTTGCAGCGAGTTGAACAGCGGGCGCGCCAAAGACAAGCGCGGGTCTTGCTCAAGTGCCGCACTCAGCGTGAGGTAAGGGCCCCAGCACACGCCTTGCTGTTCGAAGCGGGTTTTCAGTTCGGCCAGAGGCAGCGCCGCGATGGCGCGCTCGAACACAGGAATTCATCGCGGGCGAACGACACCTTGAGCGCAGCTTCGATGCCAGCGATGGTGTCCTTGAGTTGCAGTGCGTCGACCAGGCCGGACCACTGTTTGGCGGTGATGGCCACGACCATCACGCGTTGACCGTCGGTAGACACAAAGTCACGGCCGAAGGCACCGAACAAGGCATTGCCCACGCGCGGGCGGTCACCGCTGTTCAAGACCTCGGCAATCTGGCCCATGTGGCCCAGCGATGCAAGCGCGATGTCGGACAGCGGCACCATCACCTCTTGGCCCTGGCCGCTGCGGTTGCGGTGCCGTTCGGCTGCCAGCGTGGCAAAGGCGGCGTAGGCGCCAGCCAGCAGGTCCCAGGCCGGCAACACATGGTTGACAGGTTTGTCGCTGTTGTCAGCCGAGCCGGTCATGTAGGGCACACCAAGCGCAGCATTCACCGTGTAGTCGACCGCCGAGCCACCATCACTCCAGCCGGTCACACGCACCGTGATCAGGTCTTCGCGGCGCTGCCGCAGGCGCTCATGGGAGAGGAAGCCTTCCTTGGGGAAATTGGTGACAAACAGGCCAGCGTCCTTTCCCGGTGCGGTGATCAGGTCCACCGCCAGCTTGCGTCCTTCGGGTTTGGCCAGGTCAATCGCTACCGAACGCTTGCCCTTGTTCAGGCCTTCCCAGTAAAAACTGCTACCTTCGGGTGACAGGGGCCAGCGTTTGAAGTCAGGGCCACCACCGATGGGATCGATGCGGATGACCTCGGCGCCGAGCTGCTGCAAGTGCAGTGCGCACGAGGGTCCGGCGATGAAAGAGGCGCACTCGACGATGCGCAAACCGTTCAGTAAGTTGTACATGGTTCAGGACGAAGGATTCAAGGGTGGCGGTTTCACGCCTTGCGCTGGCGCAGGCTGAAGTCGACCAGACGTTTGATGGCCTTGACCGCCCGCAGCGGGTCGGGATAGGTCGGAATGTGATGTGCCTGCAGGGCGAGTCGCGGCCGTCCGCTGCCGCCGGACCAGGCCACAACAAAGGGCTTGTTGGTGGTTTCACAAACCGAGACGATGTTTTCAACCAATGCGTCACCATTGCGGTCGGCGTTGCCCAGCACCACCAGGATGATGTCCACCAACGGGTCATCGACCAGCTTGGTCAGCACGCGCTTGATGAGTGGCTCGTCGGTCAACAGGGCGCCGGTGAGGTCGATCGGATTGGCGGTGGAGCCGTACTCCGGCAGCATCGGACGAATTGCCTCGCGCACGGCCTCCGAGGGCGGGTCGACCTGCAGGCCCATCTGCACGGCGGCATCGGTGGTAAGCGCCGAGGCGCCGCCACTCGATGTCACCAGCACCACGCGTTTGCCGGCGGCGCGACGACCCTGGCGGAACAATATGGCGGCATCGGCTGCCGCTTCCATGCTTTCGACGCGGATCGCGCCGTGGCGTTCCACGATGGCCATGAAATCGGCGTCGTTGCCCGGTTGGGAGCCGGTGTGCAGACCGACGGCGCGCCGGCCCTCAAGGGTGGCACCGGACTTCATCAGCAGCAGTGGCTTGCCGCGGCGGTCGGCCTCGGCAGCGGCTTCTTCAACCTTGTCCAGCCGGCGACCGTCTTCGAGGTAACCCATCAGGACGTCGACGTCGTCGACCTTGGCCAGTTCGGCCAGCAGTTCACCCATGCTGACATCGACTTCGTTGCCAGTGTTGGCAAAGTAGCGCACACCGACGCCAGCCGAGACCAGCGTGGAGAACGTGAAGGTGCCCACCGCGCCGCTCTGGCTGACCAGGGCGATGGCATCATCGGGCATGGCGATCTCTTCGTCAAAGGCTGACGAAAAGGTCGCGAAGGCCTTGGTCGGCAGCGCAAAGGTGCCAAGACAGTTGGGGCCGATCACACGCAAGCCGGTGCTTTTGACGATCTCGTCGATCTCGTCCTGCATTGGCACACCGCGCCCGCCCATTTCGGAAAAACCCGAGGCAAACACGATGGCGGCCGCTACCCCGGCAGCCGCGCAGTCACGCAGCGCCTGCACCACGGCAGCGGCAGGCAGCACCACGATGGCCAGGTCGATCGGACCGGGCGCGTCAGCCAGCTTCGGGTAGGCCTTGACGCCCTGGACCACGCTACGGGTCGGATTGACAGCAACGATATGGCCCTGGTAACCCAGCCGCAGCAGGAAATCCAGGGGTCGGCCGGAGAGTTTGGCCGGATCGTTGGAAGCGCCCACAATGGCCACGCCGCGAGGGCGAAACAGGGCATCTTTGATATTCACGGGCACGGTAGGATTCCTTATTAGTGGCCGAATTTCGAGGGGTCGGGCTTGCGCCGCTCAGCGAATGCCTCACCCAGTTCCTTGCACTCGTCGGTGCGCAGGTAACCTGCCAGCAACAAGTCATGCGCGACGCGCGACAGGCCGGCGACACCACCGTGCCGCGCCAGGAAAGCACCCTTGATGGCGGCCAGTGCGAACGAGCCGCGGTCGGCAATCTCGAGTGCCATCTTGCGCGTGAAGCTGTGCAATTCGTCGTCGGGCACCACATGGTTGATCAAGCCCCACTCCAGCGCCTCATGTGCAGTCAGCTTGGGGTTGCGGTACCACATTTCCTTGGCGCGCTTCTTGCCGATCAGGTCTTCCAGGTACCAGGTGCCATAACCGGCATCGAAGCTGCCCACCATGGGGCCGACCTGGCGGAAGGTGGCGCTTTCCTTGGCGATGGTGATGTCGCACACCACTTGCAGCACGTTGCCACCACCCACCGCGAAGCCGTTGACCATGGCGATCACCGGCTTTTGCAGCTTGTCGATGGACTCATACATTTCCATCGTGGGCACCATGCCTTCGAACATCAGGTTGTCGGGCATGCCGTCCTTGCGGCCACCGATACAAAAGAACTTGTCGCCAGCGCCGGTGATCACGATCACGCGAGTGCGGGTCTCGCGCCGGATGTCGTTGATCAGGTCGCGAATTCTGAGCGCCATGCTGGGCGTGAACATGTTGCCGTCATGCGGCCGGTTCAAGGTGATCCAGCCGATCGGCCCATCCTCAACGTAAAGAAGGTCCTGGGATTCCATCAGGTGCTCCGTTTCAGTTGGCGCGTTCGAACACCGCAGCGATGCCCTGACCGCCACCGATACACATGGTCTCGAGCGCATAACGCCCCTGGCGACGGTCGAGTTCGCGCAACATCGTGGCCAGGATACGCACGCCAGTGGCACCCACCGGGTGACCCAGCGAGATGCCAGAACCGTTGACGTTGAGGCGCTCGTAGTCGCCAGCCTGGAAGCCCAGGCCAGCAGTGCAGGCCAGCACTTGAGCAGCAAAGGCTTCGTTGAGTTCGATCAGGTCCATGTCCTTGAGGGTCAGGCCGGCGCGCTTGAGGGCAAGCTGGACCGCTGGGACCGGGCCAATGCCCATGCGCTCGGGTTCAACACCCGCCACGCCCCAATTGACCAGCCGCGCCAACGGACGCAGGCCCAGGGCGGCCGCCTTTTCAGGCGTGGTGACGATGCAGGCTGCGGCGCCATCGTTTTGGCCACTGGCATTGCCGGCGGTCACGGTGGACTCGGGGTCAACACCCAAACGCACAGCCTTGAGAGAGGACAGGCTTTCCATGGTGGCGTCGGTGCGGATGTGTTCGTCGTGTTTGATCATTTGCGGACCACCACGGCCCTTGACCTGGACCGGAACGATCTCGGCATCGAAGTAGCCATTTTTTTGCGCAGCAAGTGCGTTGGCGTGTGAGCGATGCGCCAGTTCATCCTGCTTCTCACGCGAGATCTTGTATTCGCGGCGCAGGTTTTCTGCGGTTTCCAGCATGCCGCCTGCCACCGGGTGGTGTCTGCCCCCCGAGGTGATACGACCGCGCGCAATGCGGTCCCACATTGGCGTCGAGTCGCCGCGCACGCCAAAACGCGCACCCATCACGTAATGTTCGGACTGGCTCATACTCTCGGCGCCGCCGGCGATGACGAGGTCCCCGGCACCGGTCTGCACCCGCATCGCCGCGTCAATCACGGCCTGCAAGGCAGATCCGCAACGGCGGTCGATCTGGATGCCGGGCACGGTCACGCCCAGGCCGGCGTCGAGTGCGGCCACACGGCCAATAGCTGGTGCTTCGCCGTTGGCATAACACTGGCCAAAGATCACGTCGTCAATGTCTGCGGCCGTGATGCCAGTGCGGCGCACCAGTTCGCGCAGTACGGTTTCGGCCAGGCCCACCGGGGCCAGATCTTTAAATACGCCGCCGTACTTGCCTACCGGCGTTCGGATGGGTTCACAAATGACAGCTTGTCTCATGGTTTGATCCTCATATAGGGTTAGATCCTTATTATCAGTATGACTTGGGCAGGCCGAGGACCTTGTCCGAAATGAAGTTGAGCACCATCTGCTGGCTGACCGGGGCGATCTTCAGGTGCCGTGCTTCCATCCAGAAACGTGAGACGTGGTATTCGGTCGCCATGCTGTAGCCGCCATGGAACTGCATCGCCCGGTCGGCGGCTTCGAAGCCGGCCTCAGACCCGAGGAACTTCGCCGCGTTCGATTCCGGTCCGCAGGGCTTGCCCTCGTCGAACAGCCGGGCGGCCTTTTGCGTCATCAGTTCGGCTGCTTCGAGCCGGATCCAGCTGTCGGCCAGCGGGTGCGCGACCGCCTGGTTCTGACCAATCGGTCGATCGAAGACGATGCGGTCCTTGGCGTACTGCACGGTCAGGTTCAGCGCCCCGCGACCGAGACCGATGGCGGTATACGCCACCGCGATCCGCTCGGCGTTGATTCCGCCGAGAATGCAGCGGAAGCCCTTGCCCTCTTCACCGACGATCTCATTCTCGAAGACTTCGAAGTTCTCGAACAAAATTTCGTTGCTGTCGACGGCATTGCGCATGATCTTGTCAATGCGGTTGATCTCGACGCCCTTCTTGCCCTTGAGCTGGGTCAGGAATAGCGTCATGCCGTCGAAGGGGCGCTCGGGATTGCGCGGGCTGGTGCGGGCCAGCAGCAGGATGCGGTCGGCGTTCTTGGAGTTCGAAATCCAGACCTTGCGGCCGTTCACCAGGTAACGTTTGCCATCCTTTTTTGCGAAGGTCTTGAGGCGCGATGTGTCGACCCCGTTGTCAGGCTCGCTCACCCCGAAACACATCATCTCCTCGCCGCTCACCAATTTCGGCAGGAATTCCTTCTTCATTTCCTCCGAACCGTGGTGAATGACCGGGCCCGGGGGAAAGACGAAATACTGCAGGACCGAGTTGGCATTAAAGCCACAGTGTTGGCCGAGTTCGTCGAGGACCACGCCGACTTCGGACATACCGAGACCCATGCCACCGTATTGCTCTGGCATGAAGATGCCCAGCCAGCCGCCTTTGGCGAGTGCATCCTTGAAGTCCCACGGGTACTCCTTGTCGGCGTCTTTCTGTCGCCAATAGCTGAGGTCGAACTCCTTGGTAATTTTTCGGATCGAATCGCGGATCATGTCGAGGTCAGATGCATCCATGGTCTTGTGTTTTCTCTTGTTGCGATGTAATGGGAAGCCGAAGCGGTTCAGGCCTTCGGGTCGAGTTGTGGAATCTGGTCAAGCGGTGTCAGCGGGTCGTGCGCAGACAAATCGCCCACGGGGTCGCCGAGATAACGGGCGCGGATGGCACGGCGCATGATTTTTCCGTTGCGCGTCTTGGGCAGGCTGGTCACGATATGCAAGGCCGCTGGCGCCATCGCCTTGCCGATCAACTGCGTGACACCGGCAATCAGCGCATCGGCCGATGGCGGAGGTGCGTCGGCACGGGCCACCACAAAGGCGACCACGTTTTGGCCCTTGACCGCGTCGGGTACACCAATGACGGCGGCCTCGGCGATGCCGCTTTGGGCGACCAGGGCTGACTCGATTTCGGCGGGACCAACGCGGCGGCCACCGATCTTGAGTGTGTCGTCCGAGCGGCCATGGATGCGCCAGTAACCCTGGGCATCGATGCTGCACAGGTCACCATGCACCCAGATGTCTTTCCAGCGGCTCCAGTAGGTATCGAGATAACGCTCGCGGTCATTCCAGAAGCTGTGCGCCATGCCAGGCCAGGTGTTGCGCATGACGAGTTCACCGATCTCATGGGTGGGTTTGCCGTCAGCGTCGAGCACGTCCACATCCATGCCAGGCAGCGGCCCGCAGAACGAAGCCGGGCTTTGCGGCGCAATCGTGTAACACGACAGGATGCCGCCGCCGGTTTCCGTGCCACCGGTGTAGTTGAGGATCGGCAGGCGTTTGTTGCCCACCGTCTCGAACAACCAGTGCCAGGTCGGCTCATCCCAGGCCTCTCCGGTTGAGGCGAAGGCGCGCAGGCTGCTCAGGTCCGCAGCAGGTGCCGCCCCGTCGCTGCGCGAACGCAGGCCACGCGCCGCCGTGGGCGCGATGCCCATGAAGGTGGCGCGGTTGCGTTCGACGATGCGCCACATGCGGTCGGCTTCAGGGAAATCGGGCAGCCCTTCGACCAGCACGATGGTGGCGCCGGCATGCAGGCCACCGATGATCATCAAGGGCCCCAGCATCCAGCCCATGTCGGTGATCCAGGCGATGGTGTCGTCGCGTTGCGCATCAAAAGCGTAGCCAAAGTCGATCGCTGACTTCAGCATGTAGCCGACATGCGAATGAACGATGCCCTTGGGCGCACCCGTGGTACCGGAGGTGAAGATGATGAACAGCGGGTCATTCGGGTCGAGCGCTTCGGCTTCTGCCACCTGCGTGCCTGCGGGCAGCGGTGCCGCCACCTCGTGCCACCAGCGGTCGCGGGTTTTGTCCATCGGCACCGGTTCGCCGTTCGATTTGATGACGATGACATGACGCACGGTTGGCGACAACGCGGCAGCGCCGTCTGCAATCGTTTTCATCGGCACCGGTTTGCCACGGCGCGTGGTACCGTCGGCTGTGACCAGCACCGACACGCCGGCCGCCTGCAGGCGTTTGGCGAGCGGTTCGCTGCCGTAGCCGGAAAACGCCGGCACCACGACTGCGCCGAGTTTGGCGCAACCCAGCACCGCCACGGCAGCTTCCGGCACCGGTGGCATGAACAGTGCGACGCGGTCGCCCTTGGATACGCCGAGCTTCTTCAAGCCGGCGGCAAAGCGATCAACTTCCTGCTTGAGTTCGGCGAAAGTGAGGCTGCGGTGTTGCCCGCTGTCACCTTCATAAACCACGGCCCTGCGCTGAGACTGCACCGGGTCAGCCGCGTGGCGGTCAACACAGCTCCAGACCACGTTGAGGCTGGCGCCTTCAAACCAGCGCGGGAACTCGCGGCCGGCGGCCTCGTTGCGCACAGTATTGATTTGCCCGCGCAGCGGCACACCCAGGTCTTCGGCGGCAGCCGGCCAGAACCAGTCGGGGCGGTCCACCGAGGCTGCATGAAATTCTTCGAGGCTGGAAAACCCCCAGCGTTTCATGGCGGCGGCCAGTTTGCTGCGCGCGATGTGCTCTGGCCCGGGCTGCCAAACGGCAGCACTGGCGCGTCCGAAAAGTGCTCGTCCTAACATGGGTCAGGCCCGTGCTGCCGCAGCTTCGCTGGCTTCGACCTTCGCCTGGAGTTCCTTGTACGCGGCCAGCGTGAGCATCAATCCGACGCGTTTGCATTCGCAAACAACTTCGTTGCGCTGGTTCAAACCGACGTGGCGAAAGGTCACAATGCCTGAATCGGTGCGCTTCTTGGACAGGCGCCGGTCCAGGACCTCGGTGCGCACGTGAATTGTGTCGCCGTGGAACACGGGATTGGGGAACTTGATTTCGTCGAGGCCCAGGTTGCCCAAGGTCGTGCCGATCGTGCTGTCCACCACAATCACGCCGCAGACCAGGGCCAACAGAAACATGCTGTTGACAAGGCGCTGCCCAAAAATGCTGTTCTTGGCGTATTCGGCATCGATGTGCAAGGGTGCGCAGTTGTAGCAAAGTGCGGAAAACAAGGTGTTGTCCATCTCTGTCACCGTGCGCCGGATCACGTGATTGATCACGAGTCCCGGGGGAAGTTCTTCGTAGCAAAGTCCAGCCATTTGATTTTCCTTTTTGGGTTAAGTGGGTTTGTAGGGATGCTCAGTTCGGGGTGCCGGCGTACGTTTTGGCCATGGCGATCACTTCGCGCGCCGTCTTGACGTGGGCGTAATCGATATGCTGGCCCTCATACAACACCGCGGCAATGCCCTGGGCCTCGGCTTTCTCAAAAGTTTCGATCATGCCGGTGTAAAAGATCACTTCTTGCTCGGAGGGCATGAAGACCTCGTTCGCGATAGCGATGTGTGAGGGGTGGATGGCGACCATGCCGGTGAAACCGAGCTGGCGGTTCTGCACGGCGAAAGCGCGTGCGCCCTCGGGGTCGTTGAGGTCTTGCCACAGACCCACCCATGAGAATTGGCGCCCGGAGGCACGCACCGCCAGCAAGGCACGGCTGCGCAGGTAGAGTGTTTCAAGCCCCAGCGGGGTAAATTGGAAGCCGATCGAGCGCGAGACGTCGGCATCCTTGGCAGTTCCGGCAAACAGCGTGGCAACACGCGGTGACGCGGCCAGGATCTCGTCGCAGGCCGCATAGGCCTGGGCTGTTTCGAGCGAGACAACAATCTCGATGCTTCCCGGAGTGACACCGTTGCGGTGTTCGAAATGGGTGATGAGGGCGTCGCAGGCAATGATGTCGCGCGGGCCATAGTTCTTGGGCAGCAACACGCCGCTCAGGCCGGGAATAGCCACACGCTCGAGGTCGTCACCGGTCATGCCGGTCTCCAGGGCATTCAGGCGCACGTAAATACCCACACGCTTGCTGCCTGCAGCGAGCGCCTTGATGGACGCGGCGGTGATGTCGCGCGCTTCGGCTTTCAGGTGGGTGGGGACTGAATCCTCCAGATCAAGGATGACACCGTCGGCACCTGCGGCCACGGCCTTGGCTGGCCAGGACTCGCGATTGCCGGGGACGAACAGAATGGAGCGCATCGGTTGCATTGACGATCCTTTTTAATAGAGTGCAAATGAGGTGAAGTGCCGCAATCATACACAATGCATTATCGATGTCAAGTGAATTGAGCAATTATGCGTAATGCACAATGCATTATTATCCTATGGATGGGTTTGGTGCCACTCAGGCCTTGCTGACCGGTGGCACCTCAACTGTTATGACGCGTCGAGCCCGTGTCTGGCAAGAAAGGCGGACAACTGGTCTGCTACCTGTACGTTGTTCAGGTCTGAAAACATGAAGTGTGTGTTGCCGCGCAAGCCCACCTCGGGCAACAACTGCACGCTGGCGTTGCCATCCCTGGCATTCAGCGCTTGGGCGAAAAGCCGGGCGGCAATCACTTGGGCCCGGCGTCCATCAGCAGGAAGCTCGGGTACCGGCTCTGTGGGAATATTGTCGCCGAACACCACCTGGACCGGGATCTTCGCGAGTTGTGCGAACTCGTCTGCGCTGACCGGCGTACCTGCCGCCTGTGTGCCAGTGAACAAGGGCAGGGCTGGAGGCATGTTGTCGCGAGGAAATACCACGCCAGGCTCGTAGCTCACAATGGCCTTGATGTTTGAAGAGCGAGCCCCGGCGAGCCAGCCCCACAGACCTGAATTGGAGTGGGTGACAAGAATTCCGGGACCGATCTTGTCAAACAGGGCCACGAGTGTGTTGCCGATCAGGTCGGGGTCGTCCGACACCAGTGGGCGCAAGTGCTGGAAAAACGAATCGACCGCGTCCATCGGGAAGGCCTGTTCCTGGTACACGTCCGGGTAGGCTGGGCCCAGTCGCCAGCGCGACCAGCCGTGCTCACGACCGGGCCGCATGGTGCGCGCTGGCACCAACTGCAGGCTGTCGTCGAGTTTTCCGAAATCGCCGTTAAAACTCGGAAAGCCCGAACGACCGCCCCGTGGTGCGTCGACGATGTAAACCGGGTGTCCGCGGCGCAGGAAGATACTTTGGTAACCCTCGCGCCCATCGGGCGTGCTTTCCCAGACGCGGCCGGTGCCGCCGCCGCCATGTACCAGCACGATCGGGGGTTTGTCTGCATGCAGTGGAATCTGGAACTGCACATACATGTGATCAACCCAGAAGGTCTGCCCGGTGTTGGGCGGAAAGGTCGATGTCGTGCCGTCGTAATTGCCGGCGGCTCTGACCTTGCGGCCACCAACAAAAAAGCTGCCCTGGCGCTCGATGGTGATGGGGCCGCCTGACGAAACTGATGGCGTGGTGCTGCTCGATGTGTTGCGCATGGTTTGACGGTGATGACAAAAACAGGGGTGATTCAGCTCGGGCAGCGTCGATGCAGTGCATCGGCGGTGTACTGAAATAACGATTATGCCGTTGACGCCGAGTTCCTTTTTTGAGTGATTTGTCGGTTGGAAAAGTACCGGAGAACACCATTGAATTCGATTGACAAATGTATTTATGCATAATATAAAATGCATGCAATTGCCTCATTTAGGGGCCTGAAACCTGAAATTCACACAACTTCAATGGAGAGAATGGACTCATGGATGTCTTAAACGAGCTGTTTGGCGTCGCCGGCAAGAGCGTACTGATCACTGGCGGCAGCCGCGGTATCGGCAAGGCCATGGCAGAAGCCTTTGTCAAGGCGGGCGCGCGTGTTTATGTGTGCTCGCG
>JBEGLK010000034.1:0-16523 GCA_041183605.1 Pseudomonadota bacterium | reverse complement strand
TGGCGGCTGCGCGCGGTGCCCGTGTCATCGCTGTCGATATCGACGAGAAGCGGCTTGAGCTTGCCAAATCATTCGGCGCCGACGCCACCCTCAATGCGGTAAAAGTTGATGTACCCGCTGCCATCAAGGTACTCACGGGTGGCAAGGGCGCGCAGATGGCGGTCGACACGTCCGGGTCCACACCGGCGGCAAGTTCAGCGTTGGGATCGGTCGGTGTCTGGGGCAAAGTCTGCTTCGTCGGGGTGGGCGCCAGAGTTAGCTTCGACGTGCTGCCGTTTCTGGACAAGCAGCTGACCATCATGACCTCGTACACCATGTCGACGGTCGGCCAGATGGAATGCGCCGATTTTGTCGTTCAGCGCAAGCTCGATCTGGATCGATTGTTCACTGACCGCTGGCGTCTCGATCAGGCCGAGGAGGCTTACCTGCACTTCGACAAGCAGTCTTCCGGCAAGGGTGTATTTCTGTTCTGATGGCCTGTTGTTGCAACACACCCGGGTCAATTCATGATCCGGAGTTGCTGCACCGTCTCGATCAGACTTTGCAAACCGGGAACCTCCCGTTGCGGGTTCCATGTCATGAAGGCGGTCGCTGCGCGGCTGACGCCCCGCAGCGGGACAAACACGGCGCCCGGAATGCCGAGTTTGCCGACCGATTCGGGCATCACCGATACCCCGATACCCGATGCCACCAGCGCCACGATGCTGGGCACGTGCGCGGCCACAATGCTGACATTGGGCTGGAAACCTGTTGCTGCGCATATCGCGACAATGTGATCGTAGTACGCCGGAGACGCATCACGCGACAGCATCACGAACTCTGCGTCCTTCAGTTGGAGTACATCGATTTGGCTTTTGCCCGCGAGCGGGTGCCCTTCCGGCAGGCAGGCCACGAACCGTTCTTCGAACAACACAAAGCTGGACAGTCCGGCGGGCGGTACCGGGCTGCTGACGAAGGCTGCGTCCAGGCGGCCGGTGCGCAGCATGTCGATCTGAACCTGCGAGGTGAGTTCCCGCACCGACAACTCGATCTGCGGAAAGGTGTCGCGGAAGTTTTTGAGGATGGGTGCCAGGCCCCGGAACAGCAGCGTGCCGGTGAAACCGACCTCGACCACACCCGCGCCACCCGTGGCGACGGCGTGACCGAATTGCTCCAGTTTGTCGGTTAGTGAAACGATTTCTTTGGCGCGGGCGAGCATGAGGCGACCGACCAGCGTCAGTGATACGGTCTTGCTGTCGCGCTCGAACAGCCGTACCTTCATTTCCTCCTCCAGCCGTCTCATGCTGGTGCTCAAAGCGGGCTGTGTGATGAAAAGCCGCACCGCCGCCCTACCGAAATGCATTTCTTCGGCCAGGAAGACAAAATGGCGTAATTGCCGCAGTTCCATGGATGCCTCGAATCAACGATAAATGTTATGAATGATCGCATAGAAATTTTGAATTGGACAGAGCATCTTTTCTTATGGGATCATTGCAATAAGAGACATTAATCATCGCGATGCAATAACAATGCTGAATTTCCGCCATATCGTTCCTTCCCTGCGCCTTTACCATGGTCCCGATAGCTTGGCTATGCTGCCCCGTGAACTTGACCGCCTCGGCAGCTCGCGCGCAGTCATTTTTTGTGGCTCGTCGTTGGCGCGTGAGGGCAAGGCGCTTGATGGCATCCGGGCCGCGATGGGTGACCGGTGTGCGGGCATTTACGCTCGCGTTCAGGCCCATAGCCCGCTGCCGGCGGTCGAGGCGGCAGCGGCTGAGCTGGAGCGATTGGGCGCCGATGCCGTGATTGCCGTAGGTGGTGGCTCGGCCGTGGTCACTGCGCGGGCCGCCAGCATCCTGCTGGCCGAACGTGGCGACGCGCGTTTGCTTTGCACCTCGCGTGACGAAGGTGGTGCCTTGCGCAGTCCCAAATTGCTGGCGCCAAAACTGCCGCAGATCGTGATTCCCACGACACCAACAACAGCGACCTTGAAGGCGGGTAGCGCGGTGCTCGATCCGGTGGACGGCAAACGCCTCGCCTTGTTTGATCCCAAGACCCGCGCCAGTGCGGTGTTTGTGCACCCTGATTTGCTCGCCACGCCGCCGCGCGATCTCGTGTCCAGTGCCGGTCTCAATACCCTGGCCATGGCGCTCGAAGGCATGATGTCGCGCTCGGGTGACCCGTTTTCTGATGCCCTGCTGATGCATGCCACACGCCTGCTGGCGCAACACTTGCCGCAATCAGGCCGCAGCGATGATCTTTCGATGCGAGCGGACCTGATGATGGCATCGCTGATCTGTGGTCATGGCACCGATTACACCGGCGCCGGGATCGCCATTCCGCTGGGTCACGCCATCAGCGCGCGCTTCCACATTGACAATGGGTTGGCCAACGCGGTTGTATTGCCGCATGTGGTCCGCTTCAACGCGGAAGCGGCGCAGTCCGGACTGGAGAAACTTGCCAGCGCCTTCGGTCGTTCCGGGGCGACCAAGCCTGCGCAGGATGTCGTGATCAAGGCACTCGAAGCCATCTTCGATGCCATGGACGCGCCACGGCGCTTGCGCGACATCGGCGTGACGCGTGAAAGCCTGCCCGAATTGGCGGCGATCTCGATGGAAGACTGGTTTGTGCGCGACAACCCGCGCCGGGTTCAGAACGCCGGTGAATTGCAGCAAGTGCTGGAAAATGCCTGGTAAGCGGCGACCAAAATTACATCTAAGGAAAACAATATGTCGAACCAAAAACTTCTACTCACCGAAGAACAGCGTGCTTTGATTGGTGCCGTCCGGGATGTCACCAAGGCCAGGGACTTCCGGGGCAATTCCATCAAATACCTTGATGGCACCTTTCCATGGGACAACATCAAGGAACTCGCCAAGATTGGCGTGTTGGGCATGTCGATCCCCGAGGAATACGGCGGTTCCAATCTGCGTGTGTTTGAGACCGCTCTTGTGCTGGAGGAAATCGCCAAAACCTGCTACACGACCGCCATGGGCGTCATGAGCCAGCTCGGCGTGCAGGCACGTGTCATCGCCAAGTATGCGCCGGAGAGTCTGCGCCGCGAGATCTTGCCAAAGGTGGCTGCCGGCGAAATTTTGATGGCGGTTTGCATGACCGAGCCGCACGCTGGCACCGATGTGCCCAACTACAAAACCAATACCGTCATCAAGGGCGACAAGGCCATCATCAACGGCGTCAAGACGCTGATCAGCAAGACGCACGAAGCGGAGTGGTTTGTTGTTTTCACCCGCATCAACGGTTCGCCAGGCCGCGATGGCATTGGTTGCGTACTCGTCAATCGCAACACACCGGGTTTCGAGTGCACTGCGCGTTACCACACGATGGGCGGTGAATACCTGGGTGAGTTGCAATTCAACAATGTCGAGGTGCCGGTCGAGCAAGTGCTGTTGCGCGAGGGCGGCTTCAAGAAGTTGCTGTCGGCCTTCAATACCCAGCGCTGTCTCAACCCCAGTATTTCGCTGGGCATGGCTGAAGCCGCCTTTGAAGAAGCCATCAAATACGTGCGCGAACGCACCATCCGCGGCAAACCCGTGGCCGACTTCCAGGGCATCCAGTGGAAACTCGCTGAAATGTACCGCGACATTGAAGCAGGACGCGCGCTGCTGTACCAGGCGGCCCTGTCGGCCAACCCCTTTCCCGAGCCCCATCAGGCCGGGGTGGCCAAGATGTTCGTCAACGAGATGGCCATCCGCGTGGCCAGCGAAGCGCTGCAAGTGCACGGTGGCTACGGCTTCTGCGACGACTACCCGATCTCGCGCATCTACCGCGGCGTGCGTTACGGCACTTTGGGCGGCGGTGCGACTGAGGCGATCAAGGACCTGATCGGCAAAAAGCTCGTTGCTGACTTCGATCCGGTCGACGGTTTCCTCTCGATGGGCAACTTCTAGCTTGGGCGCGGTGCTAGACTTTGAAAAGCAGTCAGGTAATTGAGGATTCAAAACAAAACAGCGACCCCGTAAACCGCGGGATTGCGGTGATCTGGAGAGACACGGTACAGGCCACCGATTTCAACGTGTAGAGAAATTTAACCCAAAGAAGGAGTTCTGAACTATGGATATCAAACGTAACGGCGCCCAACCGTCCAGGCCATCGGACCCGGATCATTTCACCGGCAAAGCCTGGGTCGATCAAGACTTTGCCGCAGGTGCTCCCGGCCGCGCGCGTGGCGGCATCGTGACGTTCTCGCCGGGCGCACGGACTGACTGGCATGCCCACCCGCTGGGTCAGACCTTGCTCGTGACCAAGGGCTTGGGTTGGGTTCAGCGCGACGGTGGTCCCGTCGAAGAAATTCGCGCGGGAGATGTAGTCTGGATTGCTCCCGGTGAAAAACACTGGCATGGCGCCACCCTGACGACATCGATGACCCACGTTGCCATCGCCGAAGTGCAGGACGGCAAGAGTGCCACCTGGATGGAAAAGGTCGACGCGTCCAAGCTGGGCGCCTGATCGATAACGGCACCATGAACTTCGAGCCCTCTGTGCTTCCGCCGGCCAGTCCGACGGATCTGGTCTGGTCTTTCACTTTCGCAGAGGGCCAGTTGCTTTTGCCGGGTGAAGAAGGCACGCTCGCCCCGGGGCCCCTGATGGATGGCGAGGTCCGACATTACCTTGGGCGCCTCGGCGGTCTGGATGCTTGGGTCGTGCAGGTGGGTGCCGTGCCGGATGGCTGGCGCCAAGTGACGCTGCGTACCGCGATGATGGAGTTGCCAGCGCCGCATGGCGGGCTGGCAGGGCGCGCGGCGCAACTGCTCGAATGGGATCGCGCCCATCGCTTTTGCGGGGTTTGCGGCACGCCCACCGAGCGCATGGAACATGAGCGCGCCCGCCAATGTCCGGCTTGCAAATACCTGGCGTACCCGCGTCTCACACCCGCGATGATGGTGCAGATCTGGCGCCCGGGCGAAGTTTTGCTGGCGCGATCACCGCGTTTTGCCAAAGGCACCTACAGCGCGTTGGCGGGTTTTGTGGAAGCGGGCGAAACCATCGAGGAATGTGTGGCGCGTGAGGCTTTTGAGGAAGTTGGCGTGCGCATCAAGGACCTGCGTTATTACGGCAGTCAGAGCTGGCCCTTCCCGAACAGCTTGATGATTGCATTTACCGCACGTTGGGAGAGCGGCGACATCGTGCCGCAGGCTGGCGAGATCGAGGATGCACAATGGTTTCCGATTGATGCGTTACCTGGCATGCCGCCGCGTTTCAGTATTTCAGGACATCTGATCCGCGATACCGTCGCGGCTTTGGCCGAAGGCCGCCTGGCTTGAAAGGATGATTCATGAGTTATTCGATTGACTTGTCCAGCCAGGTTGTGTTGGTCACTGGTGGCACCCAGGGTATTGGGCATGCCATTGTTGAAAAAATGCTTTGTGCCGGTGCCCGCGTTGCATTTTGCGCCCCGGACCAGCTTGAGTGCGACCAGGTCGTTGCGGCCTTCAATCGGGAATTTGAATTTGGCGAAGAAC
Organism: Pseudomonadota bacterium; assembly: GCA_041183605.1. Classification (GTDB taxonomy): domain Bacteria; phylum Pseudomonadota; class Gammaproteobacteria; order Burkholderiales; family Burkholderiaceae_C; genus Rhodoferax. The sequence goes on along the minus strand of JBEGLK010000034.1, from coordinate 11,064 downwards.
GTGTCATTGGCTTGGCGGGTGACTTGCGGGATCGCGAGTCATTGACGTCATTTGTCAACTCGGTTCTGGCCCGCTGGGGAAAAATCGACACCTTGGTATGTAACGCCACCGTGTTTGGTGTTCAGTGTGAGATTGAAGATGCCAGTTGCGAGGGCTTTGCCCACTTGCTCGAAAGCAATCTGGTCAATAATTTTCATCTGTGCAGGTTGGTGCTGCCACAAATGCAGGCACTGGGGGCAGGCTCCATTATTTTCATCACCTCCATTTCTGGCTTTTCTGCGATGCCGACCAATATTCCGTATTCGTCGTCAAAAGCAGCGCTGACCAGCATGGCACGCAGCCTGGCCGCGAAGTATGCAGACCAGGGCATTCGCGTCAATTGCATCTCGCCTGGACTCATTCGCACCGAGGGCAGCCGAAGTGCTTGGGAGAATGAGGAGGCAGCGAGCAGCTTTGTTCGGGAAAAAATTCCCATGCAGCGCATCGGCCAGCCCAGCGAGATCGCTGATGCCTGCGTTTTTATTGCCTCGCCGCAGGCCAGTTACATCACCGCTGCCACGCTTCCTGTGGACGGCGGGCGGGTCGGCGTGGGGCAATCGTCAGGCTCGACCGCGCAAATTCAAAAGCCCAAAACCTCCTGACTGGTCCCGTTCAGAAGAAGGTCTCGGGGCACCGGGTCAGCCCGCTGTCTTGCTGTCGTTTTCAAACAAGGCCAGTGCGGCTTTGCCGGCGGTCATCGCCGCCGGCCAGCCGGCATAAAAGGCCACTTGTACGATCAAGCCACGCAGTTCGTCGACGGTCACGCCGTTTTCGACGGCACGTGCCATGTGCACCGTCATCTCGTCATATTTGCCTTGAGCGGCGAGCACGGAACAGGTGACCAGGCTGCGGTCGCGTAGGCTCAATTCCGGCTGCTTCCACACGTCGCCCATCAGGACCTGTTCACGCAGGCGGCCAAGTTGCGGTACGGCCTTGTATATGCGGTGTCCTGTGGCTGCGGCGCGCGCGGCCTCTGTGTCATTTTGTGTCATGGTGTGCTCCTGTCTTTACTGGTTCAGCCGGCTGTGATCGGCTTTGTATGAGCTTCGAGTATAGGCAGGCTTGTGAGGAGTCAGTGCCATCCGATGCAGTCTGATTCTGCCAGGATGCGGCGTTCGTGATGCCTGAACACCGCATCCCGAAAATCGCGATTGCCCCGCAGAATCGCTACTTCTACACTCACCCTTTTACAGTCCAGTCAGCAGGATCTGGTCTGTACTTGCGGACGCCTCACCGCGGAATTGAGGTTCCAACCAGGAAAGAAACAGCAGCCATGCCAGCCCAAATTTGCACCCAAATGTTCATCAACAACCAGGATTGTGCCGGCGAAGGTGCCTTCATCAAAGTGATCAATCCGGTCACCGAAGAAGTCGTTGTGGAATTTCCCGGTGCCTCGGTGGCCCAGGTGGACCAGGCTGTCACCAGCGCCAAGGATGCATTTGAAAGTGGTGTGTGGAAGAATCCTGAATTCCGCAAGGCCACGCTGCTGAAGTTCGCGGCGCTGATCGACCAGCACACTGACGAGCTGATGGAGATTCTGCTGTCCGAATTGGGTTGTCCCGTCAACCTCAAGCCCAACCACTTCACCACACCGGCCAACTTCATCCGCTGGTTCGCCGAGGCCGCCACGCGCGATCGCACCCGTCAGCTGGGCTTCAATGTCACCAAGACGGCGGTCAGCTCCATCGCCTACCGGCCCATGGGCGTGATCGCCGCCATCACGGCGTTCAACTATCCCGTCCTGATCGGCGGAACGAAGACGGGTGCCGCGCTGGCTGCGGGCAACACCGTGGTGCTGCTGTCGTCGCCGCTTGCGCCGCTGACTGTCGCGGCGCTGGGGGATCTGGTGCGCCAGGCGGGCTTCCCCCCGGGCGTGTTCAACATCATCGCAGGCGGCGCGGACGTGGGTCAGGCGTTGACCGAGCATCCCGCCGTGGCCAAGGTGAGCTTCACGGGCTCCGTCAACGTGGGTCGCCAGGTGATGCAGCAGGCCGCGGGCGGCCTGCGCAGCTGCGTGCTCGAGCTGGGGGGCAAGTCGGCTGCGATCATGTTGCCAGGTGTTGACTTCAACAAATATGCGCTGTCACTGCACGCGCGTTATGCACGCAACGCCGGCCAGGGCTGCGGTTCGCCGACGCGCATCCTGGTCGAAGAGTCGCGCTACGAGGAGTTCTGCGAGATCAGCCGCAAGGTCTATCCGCAGATCAAGATCGGCGATCCACGCGATCCGTCCACCATCGTCGGCCCGGTGGTGACGTCGGCCCAGCGTGATCGCATCGAGGCTCGTGTGGCCGAGGCGGTGGCCTCTGGCGCGAAGATCATCGCCGGCGGTGGACGCCCCGACATCGAGAAGGGCTGGTTCGTCAACCCGACGCTGGTGGGCAACCTGACCAATCAGGACAAACTGGCGCGCGAGGAAATCTTCGGCCCTGTGTCCGTGGTGATCACCTACCGCACCGTCGAGGAGGCGGTGCAAATCACCAACGATTCCGCGCTGGGCCTCAAGGCCTACGTCTTTGGCCCCACCACCGAATGCCTGAAGCTGGTGCCGGACCTGTATGTCGGCACGGTGCAGATCAACGGCGGCAGCCCGCTGCGTCCGGACGCGCCGATGATGGGTTACAAGCACAGCGGTGTCGGTGCTGAATGGGGCGAAGACGGCCTGCGCGAGTTCCTGCATCCGCAGCACATCGACTGCCCGGTGAACTGATCACGTTTCCCCCCCCTCCATACGCTGGGGGGCAGGCTACGCACAAGCTGACCGGTGTGCGCTCTATTCCGGGGAAGGCCGCAGGGCTTGATTTCGGACATTTTCTCAAGCCAATCGGCGGTCTTTCCCTCTTGATGCTCCGTCACGGCGATGTGCGTCATGGCTGTATCCAGGCGCGCCTTCTGGCAGTGAAGTTATCGCTCGATGCGATCGACGAAGCTTGGCTTCCATTTCGTTTGATTTCCATACGGCGTTTTGGGAACGCTGCATCCGGTTTCATGAATGGCGAAATTGAGATGCGCCAACGCGAAAAATATCTATTCCCCCTCTCGTTTACCCTGATACGAAAGGCGCTTTTATACGTATAAACTAGTTCCGGATTGCGAACACTTTGACGTATATCAGGCTGATGTACGTGACCCTACAGAATATTTTTAGGAGACTCAGATGAAAAGAATGGCTTTGAAAAAACTGGCACTGTTGGGTGCGCTCTTCATGGGTGCAGCCTTGACGGCAACGAGCTCAATGGCGCAGGAATGGCCAAAGAAGCAGCCGGTCAAGCTCGTGGTCGGGGCGGCCGCTGGCGGTGGCACCGACGTGCTGGCACGGATCACTGCCGAATATCTGCAACGCAGGATCGGGCAGGCGGTTGTGGTCGAGAACAAACCTGGCGCCGGACAGGCGATCGCGGTGGACTACGTGTCGAAAGCGGCACCGGACGGTTACACCTTCCTGTTGATCTACAACGACCTCGTGATTCTTCCTGCGGTGCGTAACAACATATCGTGGAAGTACGACGAGATGACTTATCTGATTCGTCCCTTCGCTGTGCCGCCGGTCGTGTTTGTCGGCCCGAACGTGAAGGCCCAGACGATGCCGGAATTCATCGCGCAGATGAAGGCCAATCCGGGCAAGACACGCTACGGCAGTGGTGGCGTCGGCGGCTTGATGCACCTGATGGAAGCGCAGTTTGAGACTGCCGCCGGCGTGCAGGGCGTGCATGTGCCTTATACCGGCGCTGCACCGGTCTATCAAGACATGCTTGGCGGAACGCTGGAGTACACCATCGCGACACCACCCAACCCTGAAGGCCTGCGTGTGCTGGCGTCGCTGGGCACCAAGCGCCACCCCTTGTACCCCAATGTGCCGACACTGGAAGAGATGGGTATCAAGGGTGCGACCCTCGATGTGGCTGCCGGCTTCGTTGCCCCACCGAAAATGCCGAAGGCAATCGCTGATCACATGATCGCGGAACTCAAGGCTGTTTTCCGCGACCCTGAGGCAATTCAGAAATATCAGACCGCCGCGAAATACACGCCCGACCTGAATGCACCAACCGGCGACGAGTACAAGAGGTTGTCGGTCGAAGAACACAACAAATGGAAGGCTGTTGTGGCGCGCGAGAAGATCGTCCTGCAGTAACAATCGATTTCATCCAATAACACTCGGGTCGTCATTTGCTGCGAGTTGGCAAATGGGTCTGGACCCTTTGTTAAAAACGGCTTGCGGGAACTTTCCCGCCAGCCGTTTTTGCTTGAGTCAAGATAGAAAAAGATCGACCCGAATGCCGGGTAAGGAAATTCATTTATGCACCGTATCAAAAACATGAACCAAGTGCTGACCGGGGTCTTCCTGATTCTGGTTGCGCTGCTCGCGTTTTATTTGTCTTGGCCGCTCAGCAGTGGCTCAAAAGTGGGTCTGGGGCCGGGTTATATCCCAAGGTTGTTCGCCTTCATCCAGCTTGCCATTGGGCTTGTCCTTGTGGTCAGCGGCATGCTGACGGCAGGTGAGCCCTCGGAAGAGTGGCAGTTGCGGCCCTTGCTGTTGATCCTGGCCTCAATCACCTTTTTTGCTGTTTCGATCGAACGCCTCGGTCTGGTGATCGCTGTGATAGGTTTGGTACTTATTTCGTGTGCCGCCAATCGTGGCACCACGTTCAAGGAAGCCGTGATTCTGGCTGTGGCATCAGCTGCGGTTTCGGCTCTACTTTTTGTGAAATTGCTGGGTCTGACCATCACCGTGTGGCCGGCTGCTCTGTTGGGGAATTGATCATGGATATGTTTGCAGGTGTCTTGGGCCTCATGCATGGCCTGGTCGTGGCGATGGAGCCCATGAATTTGTTGTACTGCCTGATCGGTTGCCTGTTTGGTACCTTGATCGGTGTCTTGCCCGGGCTGGGGCCACTCAATGCCATCGCGATGTTGCTGCCGATCAGCTTCTACCTGACGCCCACGGCGGCATTGATCATGCTTGCGGGCATTTATTACGGTGCCCAGTTTGGCGGCTCTACCACCTCGATCCTCATGAACATGCCAGGCGAGGCGGCCTCCATCATCACCTGTCTTGATGGGCACCAGATGGCAAAGCAGGGAAGAGCGGGTCCAGCCCTGGCGATTGCTGCTTTGGGTTCGGTAGTAGCAGGCGTCATCGCCACGCTGATCATCGCCCTGTTTGCGCCGCCGCTGGATGTTCGGCCCTGCCGAATATGTTTCTTTGATGCTTCTTGGCCTGATCGTTGCGGTGGTGCTGGCCCATGGCTCGGTGTTGTCCGCACTGGGCATGCTGGTGTTCGGATTGTTGTTGGGCACGGTGGGCGTAGACGTCGAATCAGGCTCCTACCGCATGACCATGGACATTTCGGAACTGGCCGACGGCATTGGCATCGTACCGGTTGCCATGGGCCTGTTTGGCGTGGGCGAAATCATGGCGAACCTGGAACAAAAGGAAATGGTGGGTGTAGTGGAGGACCGCATCGACCATCTCTGGCCCTCACGTGACGACTTCAACCGATGCTGGCCCGTGGTCTTGCGCGCGACCGGCATCGGTTCCGTCCTTGGCCTGTTGCCCGGTGGTGGCGCCATGTTGTCGTCATTCGCAGCCTATGCGCTGGAGAAGAAACTCTCAAAAGACCCGTCACGCTTTGGTAAAGGTGCGGTCGAGGGTGTAGCGGCGCCTGAGAGCGCCAACAATGCGGGTGCACAGACCTCGTTCATTCCACTGCTGACCCTGGGCATTCCTTCGAATGCCGTCATCGCACTGATGGCTGGCGCCATGATGATCCACGGCATCACACCCGGACCAAGTGTCATGACTCAGAAACCCGACATGTTCTGGGGCCTGATTGCCTCCATGCTGATCGGCAATCTCATGCTGCTGGTCATCAATCTGCCACTGGTCGGGATGTGGGTCAAGCTGCTCAAGATTCCGTATCGGCTGTTTTATCCGATGATCCTGGTGTTCATGTGTATCGGCGCCTACACCACCAGTAACAGTGCCTTCGATGTTTTGCTGCTGGTCCTTTTTGGCTTTATCAGTTACCTGTTCATCAAGTGGAAATGCGAGCCGGCGCCGCTGCTGCTTGCGTTTGTGCTGGAGCCGATCATCGAGCAGAATTTCAAGCGCGCCTTGCAGATCGCCTACGGCGACTCGACGATATTTTTCACCAAGCCCATCAGCCTGGGTTTGTTGATCATGTGTGCACTCATTCTGGCGATGATGCTGTTGCCTTCCTGGCGGCGCACGCGGGAAGTGGCGTTCCAGGAATAAGACGGGAAAAGACATAACCCGCGGGCGGCGTGGCAATCCACGCCGCCACTTGAATCATATTGACGGAGGAAGAAGATGCCAGTTATTTCTGGAGGTAAGTTTGTGGTCCTGGGCGGCGCCAGCCAGGTTGGCTCGAGCATCGCTGAGCAGTTGCTGACCGGCGGCGCAGGTGAGGTCGTGCTGTTCGACAACCTCGCGTTGGGCTCCATGGACACCATGCAGCATTTGTTGGCAGACCCGCGCTGCAGCTTTGTGCGCGGTGATGTGTTGCGCCTGAACGATTTGTTTGATCCACTGGCGAACGCCGACGGTGTGTTCACCGTGGCCGGCATCATGGCAACGAATATTGGCGAGAACCCCTGGATGGGCATCGATGTCAATATCCGTGGTCTGCAGAATTCCCTTGAGGCATGCCGCTACCAAGGTGTCAAGAAGATTGTGTTCAGTTCCTCTGCCGGCGTCTACGGCGCCCCCGAAGACGATCCGACAGTCGAGGACTCCCCACTGCGCTGGCAGGACTTGCCACCTGCGATGGCGCTCTACTGCACCTCCAAGGTGATGGGTGAAGGCCTGCTCAAGCTCTACCAGCAACGTTACGGTCTGGACTTTTGCGCCATGCGTTACACCGCCGTGTATGGTGAGCGCCAGCATCGGCGCGCGCTGGTAGGTGGACACATCGCCGAAACCTGCCGCTTGGTGCGCGCCGGGAAGTCGCCGATTGTGGAAGGCAGCGGCCAGCAGGTGCACGACTACATTCATGCGGGCGATGCCGCGCGCGCCAACCTCATGGCGATGGAGAGTTCAGTGACAGGTGAGGGCTTCAACGTCTGCTCCGGCGTGGCCGTTGCGCAGAACCGCATTGTCGAAATCGTGCTGCAGGCCTGCAACTCAAACCTCACGCCCGAGCACCGCGAGAAGCCGGGTGCCCTGAAGCTGCCGGCTGCATCGCGCCAGTCCTACAGTTATGACAAGGCCAAGCGCCTGCTGGGTTGGGAGCCGCAGATCTCCATCGAAGAAGGCGTGCACCGGGTGCTGCGCTGGGTTGACCAGCAAAACACCTGATGTCTGGCAGGCGCTTTAAGCGCCTGGCAATGTGATGCCATAGACTTTTGCCGCGGTGCGATGGAAAAGCGCTGCTTTTTCATCGGCCGTGTAGGCTCTGGTGATGTACTTCAAGGCGTTCCACAGCGGAACAAAGCCGCATGAGCGGCCATCGGGCGGGTAGTCACTCTCCATCATGCAGCGATCTGCGCCAAAGGCCTCGATGGCCGTCTCGACATACGGGCCCCAGGCGTTCGCCAGCTCAAGATAACCGGTCGGTGTGGGGCTGGTGTCGAACCCGAAGCCCCAATAAAGCGTGCCCAGGCCACCCACTTTGCAAACCACGTTGGGTAACCGTGCCAGGTCGCGCAAGGCATCGCGCCAGGCCTTGAAAACTTCTGCGCGTCCCTGCGCGTCCATGTTCATGGCGGTTGCCAAACCCATATGGTTCAGCACGAAGGTGATGTCGGGATGTTTGGCTGCGATTGCACCCAGTTCGGGCAACTGGTGATGCAGCACGACAGCATCAAAGGACAGACCGCGCTTTGCCAGTTGCCGCAAACCCTTTTGAAAGCCCGACTGCAGCAGCAGATCCGCTGGCGGGCGATTCGCCAGCGAGCTCAGGACCGCCGGGTCGGAATGCGCCATCGCCATCTGGCGAATGCCGCGAAAGCGCTCCGGTGCGATGGCCATGGCGCGGTCGAGCAACTCGGCCACCTGATCGCCAAAACGCAAATCGGCGTAACCCACAATGGCTGCGGCAACGCGACAGGGTCCAAAAAAACCGCTGGCACCCATGGCAGCCATGCCGTTGGCGAATTCGATCTCACCGAGCGGGCGCATCACCTCGGGTCCATCCGGCCTGGACATGAACTGGGTCTCGAGATAGACCGAGGCAAGAATCTTGTGGCCGGCACAGATATTCGTCAAACATGTAATGCACGTTGGGTCGAATAAAGAAGTGATGGTGGCTGTCAATGATGATCAGATCGGGTTCCAGGATCGTTTCATCACGACCATCCTTGAGTTTGCTCATAACTAGCACCTTTCACTTAAAAATCCTGAAACATCAGGCGTCAAAACTGGACAAATCCGAAAGAAAGAAGTTGACGCGTGGGACGGTCAACGCAGTGATGGTGAACATCACGGGTGTTCTCGAGAATTCCAGTATATCGGGCACTGATCCGGTTGCCGACCAGGTGTGTCAGCAGAAACCTGGTAGGAGCGCCCGTGTTCGCAAAGCAAGGATGCGAGGCCCCGAAAATCGAAATGGACGTCATGCCTCTAACTTTTTAAACTGCGTCCATTAAAAATTAATTAAGACACAACATTGTGAAAAACATCCCCAGCAACGGCGTTGAAAGACAGGAGCACTGACGTGACAGTCCTAGTCGTCGCCGAGCGCGATCACCACGCACTGAAAAGCGACACCTTGCGGGCGGTCATGGCCGCTTGCCAGATCAGCATGTTTTCTGACGGACAAATTCATGTGCTGGTGGCCGGCGTGCAGGCGGGTGTTGTTGCGGAGCAGGCCGTCAGAATCAATGGTGTCAGCAAGGTATTGGTGGCCGATGCGCAGCAATCTGGTGCGACAAACAGTGTGGCAGCGCATATCCTGCGTATTGCCGGTGCCTATAGCCATATCCTTTTTTCAGCGACTGCGGCGGGTCGCGGCGCCGCGAGAAGTGTCGCCGCTGCCTTGGATGTGTCGCCTATCGAGCAGGTCACCCGGGTGATCAGCCCCGACACCTTCGAGCAGCAGAATCACGCCCTGCCTGCTTCGCAGGCCAGGTCAGTTTTGTCTGGTGTCAAGGTCGTCACCGTGTGTGCCAACGCCTTCGAGGCCGCCAGTGCTCAAGGAGGCATTGGCCACATTGAGTACCTGACACAAGTGCTTCCCAGGTCGGGCATCGACCTTGGATTCCGTCTGTCCACGGGCTGGGGTTTCGCCGTGCAGCCCGGCCCTTTTGCTGCAGAGTCAAATCTGGTTCGACACCAAACCAATGTCCTGGTCCAAGGGGTCTACAGCACCCGGGGTGCGCACAAGCTGCGGCAGCGGGCCATCATTGGCCAAAGATAGCAATATGGCCCTCCTCAGGAAATGTCTCCAGGAAATCCGCTCCCGAAATCCGGGCGGATGGGAATCAGATGGTCCAGTCCTGCAAGCGTCAACTGCGACGACAGGCTCGATACCTTCTGAGCCTGTGTTTTTCCAGACTCAGCTTGATACAAGCCGGAGACCTGTCGCCAACGACGATGTCGGCGAAATCAGATGCCAACCGGGTAAGCGATATCGTCATGTACAAGATTGATTTGACACAGCTTCGGTTTGCGGACTGGGTCAAACCCAATGAAGTGATTGGTTGGCCCCAGGGGCCTGGGGAACCGCTTGCCTTGACAGAAACACTGGTGGCTCAGCGCGCTGAACTGAGTGGCACTACCCTGCTGTTCGGGCTGACCCAGTCGACCACCCTCAGGCCTGAAATCGGGGACCACTTCAAGTTCCTGGCGCTCAACGGTGCCGGTACCAGTCGTCGTGTGACCGCGATGGCAGACATCGTGCCAAGTCATATCAGCACCATGCCGGAATTGCTGCGTAACGGCGGCTTGCGTGTGGACGTGGTCCTGATCCAGGTCAAGCCGCTGGCCAAAGGAGGCTTTTCAACTGGCGTGATTGCCGATTTCACGCGGGCGCTGATCCAGCAGGCCCGGGTGGTCGTGGCCCTGGTCAATCATGCTTTGCCATGCATGGCATCTGATGCCAGGGTTGACCCTGCCGACATTGACGTGCTGGTGGATGGTGACAGCCGCATCATCGACATGCCCGATCCGATGCCATCTGCCGACGAGCGCGAAGTGGCACGGCGTGTGGCCGAACTGATTCCGGATCGCGCCACCGTGCAACTCGGTGTGGGCACCCTGCCATCGGCAGTCGCCCAGGCGCTGACGGAGCACCGTGACCTCGGTGTGCACAGTGGTGTGGTGTCCGACGTGCTGGTGGAACTGGTGGAACTTGGTGTGGTGACCAACATGCACAAGGGGCTGGATGTCGGGCGCACTGTGACCGGTGGCTTGTTCGGAACACAACGCTTGCGTGACTTTGCCGAGCGTACCGGGCTCATCGAGTTGCGCAGCTCGGATTACACACACAAACTTGCAGTCACGGGCGCAATTTCTCAATTTCACGCGATCAACTCCGCCATTGAAGTCGACCTGTTTGGCCAGGCCAACGCGGAAATTGCGGGCGGTCGTTACCTGGGTGCGGTGGGTGGTCTGGTGGATTTTGTGCGTGCAGGCAATGCCTCGCCGGGCGGTCGCTCGATCCTGGCGTTTCCATCAACCACACCAGATGGCAAACATTCACGCATCGTGGCTTCACTCGCGGGTCGTCCTGTGACCATCCCGCGCAGCGAACTGGACATGGTCGTCACTGAATTTGGTGTTGCCCAGTTGAAGGGCTGCGGCCTGCGTGAGCGCGCCCGACGATTGATCGCAATCGCACATCCGGATCACCGTGAATCCCTGGCCCGTGTCTTGCACGACCAGATCACAGGCCTTGCAAACTGATTTGAATCCTCTTAATCCTTAACCCCCGGCGCGCAAGCGCCTAACTTGAACGAAAGAAAAGCAACATGAGCAACCAGCAACTGAAACTGACGGAAGAGCAACGCGCCCTCGTAGGCGCGGTGACCGACTTGGCGCGCGACAAGAATTGGCGCACCAACTCT
>JBEGLK010000033.1:0-13066 GCA_041183605.1 Pseudomonadota bacterium | reverse complement strand
AGCGCGATGCTCGAGAACACGCCGAACAGCATGTAATACAGGCACATGAAAATACTCACCGCAACAAAGCCCCAGGCTACGCTGTGAAAGCCCTTGGCAATGTTTTCTGCGCCCAGACTCGGGCCGATGGTGGTTTCTTCAATGATTTCCATAGGCGCCGCCAGCGAGCCGGCGCGCAGCAGCAGCGCGGTGTCGTTGGCTTCCATGGTGGTCATGCGACCCGAGATCTGCACCCGGCCGCCGCCGATCTCGGTCCGGATCACGGGTGCTGTGACCACCTCGCCCTTGCCTTTTTCAAACAGCAGGATGGCCATGCGTTTGCCGACGTTGTCACGTGTCACGTCACGGAAAATACGGGTGCCTTTGGCGTCCAGATTCAGGTTGACCGTGGGTTCCTGTGTCTGGCTGTCAAAACCGGGTTGTGCATCGGTCAGGTTCTCGCCAGTCAAGATCACTTGTTTCTTGACAATGACCGGCTGGCCATTGCGCTCGAGATAACGTTCCGACCCGAATGGCACCATGCCACTGCCCACCTCGGCAGCGCGCGCCTCGGTGCTTTCATCAACCATGCGCACCTCCAGCGTGGCTGTGCGACCCAGAATGTCCTTCGCCTTGGCGGTATCCTGCACCCCAGGCAATTGCACCACGATGCGGTCCAGCCCTTGCTGTTGGATCACCGGCTCGGCCACACCCAGTTCGTTGATGCGGTTGTGCAAGGTGGTGATGTTCTGCTTGAGCGCCTGATCCTGGATGCGCCGGGCGGCTTCGGGCTTGATCGACGCGGTCAGCTTGAACTCGGCGCCATCGGCTGCATCAGCCGTTTGCAGGTCGGTAAACTGGTCCTGGAAAACCGCCTTGGCGGCATTCAACGTAGCCGTATCACGAAAGCGCACCTCGACGGTTTGAGCATTGCGGTTGATGCCACTGTGGCGGATGTTTTTTTCGCGCAGACTGGTGCGCACATCGCCCGAGAGTGATTCCGCACGTTTGGCCAGGGCCGCCTGCATGTCCACCTGCAGCATGAAGTGCACCCCGCCGCGCAAATCCAGTCCCAAATACATGGGTGAGGCATGCAGGTTCGTCAGCCAGGCTGGCGAGCTCGACAGCAGATTCAAGGCCACCACATAACCGGGATTGGCAGCGTCGGGCACCAGCGCCTTCTGGATGGCATCCTTGGCCTTGAGCTGGGTGTCGGTATCAAGCAGCCGAACCTTGACCGATGCACCGTCAAGCGCCACGATGTCTGGCGAGATACCTGCCGCCTTGAGTGCGGATTCCACCTGCGACAAGGTTCCGGTATCGACCTTGACCATGGGCTTGGCAGACGACACCTGCACGGCAGGAGACTCGCCAAAAAAGTTTGGCAAGGCATACAAGCCCCCAACCACCAGCGCGATCACAATGATCACGTACTTCCAGACCGGGTAACGATTCATGATCGCCCTTATGACTTCAAACTACAAAATGCTGACACAGGCCAGCGCCCGAGGCGACTGAAATTACTTGATGGTGCCCTTGGGCAGGACCTGAACCACGGCACTGCGCTGCAGATGAACTTCAACGCCGTTGGCCACTTCAATGTCAATAAAACCATCACCCAGCTTGGTGACCTTGCCCAAGATGCCACCGGCAGTGACGATTTCGTCGCCTTTGGCCAGGGCTTCGATCATGGCTTTGTGTTCCTTGGCCTTTTTCATCTGGGGGCGAATCATCACGAAATACAGCACCACAAACATCAGCACCAAAGGCAACATGCCCATGAGTGAAGACTGCATGTCACCACCAGCGGCAGCAGCGGGAGCGGTTTGGGCAATGGCAGAAGAAATAAACACTGAGAACTCCAGATAAATAAACCAGTTAAAAAGAATACCGCCTTGAAAAACACATTTAAGCGGGCCTTTGAGCCAACTTGGGATTGTATGCGGGCGCTAATTTAGCAACTTCATGAGATCAATGGGCGCGGGCCGGGTGCAAAACAAGTTTTCATTTCAGGGATTTACCTTGGGCCACAACACCCACAAACGCAGCGGCTGTTTGAGCCGACCCGCCAATTATCACCCCAGCCGGCAAAATAATCAGCGCGCAAGGCACCGCGAATGGCGGTACCGGTGTCCTGCGCCAGCACCAACCGTTGCAAGGCGATTTGCGGTCCACTTGAGGCCAACCACACCGGTGTGCCATAGGGAATGCTCTGCGGATCAACAGCAATCGAGCGCCCGGGCGTCAGCGGCACACCCTGCGCCCCCTTGGGGCCAAAGGCTGCATCCAGTTCACCCAGGACTTCCTCCCTGAAAAAAACCACGCGCGGATTGCGCCACAACAGTTCATTGACCCGCTTCGGATTTTGCAGCAGCCAGGCCTGAATGCCGGGCCAGGAGGCGTCGCGCAGTTCGCCCTGGTCCAGCAGCCAGCGGCCAATACTCTGGTAGGCGTGGCCGTTATGACCGGCATAGGCCAGCCGGATCAGGCGGGTACGCCCATCAGGCTCGGTCACGCGAATACGCCCTGATCCCTGGATTTGCAGCACCATGGCTTGCACCGGGTCGTTCAAATACACAATGGCGCGGCCGCGCAAGGCCTCCTTCGCAACGGGCAGGCTGTCCATTTCCTGCCTTGAAAACCAGACCTGGCCAGACTTCAGATTGGCTGGCAGCTGGTACAGGGGGACATCAAAGCCGGCACCCGGCAGACGCCGCGCCTGCAACTCGGGCTCAAAATAGGCGGTCAGCAGCCCCCCCGCCGCCTCATTCTGCAAAGGTTCGACACGGTAAGGCTGAAGCCGGTCCAGCAGCCACTGGCGTTGCTCGGCTTCGGTGCCAATACTCAGGCGCCGCACCTCCGGACACAGCGCGGCAAATACCGGTCCTGGACGTTCGCAGCTCTTGAGCCAGGCATTCCAGGCTTCAAACAGGGCATCGCGCTCAAAACCCGGCAACTCGGTCCAGGCCACCGGCTGCCAGCGGCTGTTGCCACGCGTCAGTGCCGGAACCGAGGCAACGGTATCAGGCAACACCAGCGGCGAGGTCGCCGGTGGCGTGCCAAGCGCCGGCACGGCGCCACTGTCAACAGGCAAGGGCGCCGGTGGCGTGGAGCAGGCCAACAACAGACCAGCCAAGAGACTCGCGAGTGCCCACCTCAAACTCAGCGACATGGCCATCACAGCAAGCGGTGTGAAAGTGCCGGCAGGCGGCTGCGGCATTGCTGCATCAGGTCCCAGGACAAATCGCCCAGTACCACGCCCGCCCCTTGCGCGCGCTCGGCCAGCACCTTGCCCCACGGATCCACCAGCATGGCATGGCCCCAGGTGCTGCGTTTGTTGTCATGCGTGCCGCCCTGGGCTGCAGCCACCACGAATGAAAGGTTCTCAATGGCCCGGGCACGCAGCAACAATTCCCAATGGTCTTGTCCGGTGGTGTAAGTGAAGGCACTCGGCACCAGCATCACATGCGCCCCAACTTGCGCGTAATGACGGTATAACTCGGCGAAACGCAAGTCGTAACACACACTCATACCGATGCGCCAGGTATGACCGTCAACAGACGCGACATCGAAGGTGACAGGTTGCCGGCCAGCTGCTAGCACCACCGACTCGTCATAACGCTCGCCACCATTGTCAAAACGGAACAGATGCATCTTGTCGTAACGGCTCACACATTGGCCCGAAGGGTCATACACCAGCGAGCTGTTGCAAACCTTGTCACCTGTCGCGCCCGCCCCGGACTCGTCTGCGACAGCGCTGATCGGCAAAGTGCCACCAACCAACCACAAACCCAGATCGCGTGCGCTATCACTCAAAAACTGCTGAATTGGTCCCTGCCCGAATGGCTCCTGAATCGCCAGTTTGTCGGCATCGCGACGGCCCATCAGACAGAAATATTCGGGCAATACAGCCAGTTCGGCGCCCGCTTTCGCCGCGGCATGCAGCAACACCTTGGCCTCGGCGAGATTGGCCGGCAGGTCTGACCCAGAAACCATTTGAATGGCGGCAACTTTCATTTATTCGTCTCCTGTCCCGTCGCACTGGCACGCGACACCTTGTTGATTTGAGGGTCGGCCCAGGAGCCGTTGACATGAAACTCCTGGGTCGCAGATTCGATCAGCGGGCGCCGCAAAAACAACTGGGCCAGAAAGGTGCCCAAACCGACCGCCGGATTGATCACCGAGGCCAACAGCGACGCGGTACCCGCATTGATTTCGGGCACCACCACCACCTTGATGTCCTGCGTCTCCCGGGAAATGTCGGCGCGACCTTCCATCATCACTGCCGCATTCACGCCTTTCATTTGCAGATTGTTGGTGAACGCCATGCCCTGGTCAATCTTCACATCGCCACGCAAGAAGTCAAACGCAAATCCCTCGCTGAAGACATCGCGGAAATCCAGCGTCAAACGTCGTGGCAGGGCCTGCAAGCTGAGCACCCCGAGCAGTTTGGCAATCCCCGGATCGGCCTTGAGAAACTGACCCGACTCCACGTTGACGACGACCGCACCACTCATCGACGGGTAATCCAGGCTCAGGGGTGAACCCATCCAGGCGACCTGGCCTTCCAGTTTGCCGCGTCCGCCCCGCACCACGTCTTTCATGCCCAAGCGATCCAACAGTGCACCGCTGTCTGCAATATCCAGCTTGAAATTCATCACCGTGCGCCGCGACCCTGCGGAGCGGCCAGCCAAGGCCGTGGCTGCGGCAGGTGCCTGCGCATTCAGCGCCGTCCAATTTCCGCTGGCGACAAAGCTGGCCTCCGGTGCGGACAAATTAAACTGATTCAGGCGCCATTCACGCACCGCTACCTGGGCACTGCGGTTCACCGCCTGTACCTCGAGACGCCCCAGATGTTTGCCGCGCAATTCGAAATCGTCGACCACGATGTCCAGCGCCGGAATGCTGGCCGGCTGTGCCTCGAGCAAGGCCTCCACCTCGCTGGCCGCGCTCGGTGCAATGCTCAAACGCGCCAGGCGGGCATAGACACGTCCCTCAGTACCGCCGCTGACCCGCTCGTTGGGCAAGCGGTATTCCAGATACCCATCGAGCTCACCGCCCTGCAAATTGGCCTGCCACATACCGCCTTCACGACTGCCACCAAGCACCACCTGGTTGAACTGTCGACCACCGAAGGTCAAAACATCCGAACGCAGAGCCAGCCGGGTGGGCAAATAGGACATGGCCGGACTGCTGGCGGACAACGTTGCAGCCGTGAGCGTGCCACCGGTGGTCTGCGTCAACACCTCACGCCACGCATCCAGATTGAAATGATTCAGCTTGATGTTGGCACTCACCCCGGCGGACGGCAGGGGTGCAGACTCCTGCGCATCGAGCCCCACTTCAATCGCACCGCGCAACACGCGTGCCTCGTCCTGCGACACATCGCGCTCGTACATGACCTGCACCAGGCGGCCCAAGGAAAACGTCCAGCGATCGCGCAGCGGCGTCGACCCATCTGGCAGCAGGGCGGTCTCCAGACGCAAGGGCAGCGCCGCATCCGCGCCTTTGACAAAAGGTGCTGGCAAAGTCAGTGCCAAGCCCTGCAAATTGCTGCTGACCAGCAGTTCGGGCACGCCGCGGCGCAGCCCGAGCGTGGCGGTGTAGGCAGCGCTGCCACTGGCCTGGCGCGCCAGACGCGCCACAAAGCCCAGTTCCTGCGCTTGGCGCAAACCCTCCGCCGAAGCCGTGCCAGTGGCACGTATCAGGGTGGGGGGGCGCCGTGTACCGGGCAATTCCGGCGTCAGCAACCAGCCACCGTCCAGACGCACATCGCCGCCCAGCATGCGGGCCTGGATCCCGCTCAGGGAGAATCCGGTTTCTGTGAAGTTGAGGGTGCCACGCGCCCGGCTCAGCTTGGGGCTGGCAGGCGTGATCTGCACATCGTTGCCTGCCAGCAGGATGCTGCCGCGCACGGTGCTTTGATGGATGTTGGCAATCGGCAGCGCTAATTTGAGCTTGTAATCGGCATTGCCAGTGACCACGCTGCCGACCAGGGCCCGTGCCGTCATGTCGCGCAGCGGCGAGGCATTGACCTGACGCATCAGTTCGGGCAGCGGCCCCTTGATGTCGGCATCGACCTGCACCTGGGTATGGTTGAGGTCAGCAATCCGTGCATCTGCCCGGGTCACCTGCAAGGCCGTGGACTCACCCAACCTGGCACGTGCGTTATTGACCCGCAATTGCATGCGGTCAATGACCAGTTCGCCGCTCAGGTCGCTCAGGACCGGCCACGGCAAATCACCACTGTCCTGCAGGCTGGGCGGCACATAGGCCAGCTTGGCACCCACCACCTGCGCGGTGATCTTGAAAGCACTTTTTTTGGGGTCACCCAATGGCAGCTGGTCAATGTCGCCCTTGACCTGGAAACGCACCGAAGTCGCGCGCCCGTCCAGCACCGCATGCCGCACGTAATCGCGCGCCTGCTGGTCGATCACCAGCGGCAAGTAACGATGCACCTGCTTGCCATCGGCGCGACTCAGGTTGGCCTGCAGGTCCAACACGCCCGGATACAAGGAGCGCGATGCCGACCTGGCCGGATCACCGGTCTCCCATTTGATCTGGGCCTCACCTTCGGCGTCGTTATTGGAAAATTTGACTTTATCCAGCTGCAGCGTGATGCGCTCACCCTGGCGCTGCCAGCGGGCGTTGGCCGCCAGCGATTTGATGGCAATGAGCGGCTCCTGAAAAAACCCCGGCAAGTCAACACTGCCACCGGTCACGGCAAGGCGTGCCTGCCCTGTCATTTGGTCAAAATCAAAGTCGACATCAAGCCCCTTGACTCCTGGCCCGGAATCAACCGCCGCGATATCCAGCCGGCTGACCCGGCCTTTGGCAGCATATTTCTGCGGTGCCGCCAGCGACCCCTGCCAGCTGGCTTGCAAGGTGTCCACTTGGCCTTTGGGCGCGTAGTGGCGCAAGCGCTCGTGAACGTCGGCATCCAGCGGCAAGCGGGAAGCGATTTGCGCCAGCGCCGCCAGGTCGAGCTGATCTGCTTTGATCTCCCCGCGTTCGGGCTGCCCGGCCTGCGCCTGCTCCAGCCTCAGACGAACATCGCCACCGGGCCAATGCAAGCCATCCTGCGTGTTAAATCGCAATGACTGGGTAAAAAATTCAAAACCGTGAGGCAGGCGTCGCCCGCCCAGGCGTCCGTGCACCTGCTGCACGGCCAATGCCTGCAGATTTTGCCCGAGCACAACTTGAACTTCCGACAAGGCCACATCGGCCTGCACCTGCGTCACCTGACCCTGAGCCACATCCATCCAGGTCCGCAAAGCACCGCGCCCCTGGTCAAGTTCGACACCCAGCGGCAGGTAGTGGCGTAACTCCGACAGATCTGCGCGCTCAAAGGCCGCATAAAGCTGGCCCTCCCAGTCCTGCCACTGGCCGTGCCGACGGGACAACAAAGGCTGCAAAAATTTGCCGCTCAGACTGAAACGGCTGCCCATGGCCTCGGGCGGTGTGGCGTCCATGCGCAAATCATGATGGCGCCCACGGTTGCGCACCACCACCGCCACGTTGTGCAGCAGCACCGGCTCAGCCTCACGCCGCTCGTCCGTCCAGCGCAGTGTGCCATCGTGAATGGCAAACTCAAGCTGCGAAAAAAACCAGTCCAGCGCCGCAGTGTCAGATTGTCGGGAGTCCGCAAGATCGAGCCCGCCAATCGTAATTTTTCCGTCGAGGGCACGGCGGATGTCAAGTTGAGGCTGGTCAATGTAAATCTGCTCAAAACCAAAACGCCACAGCGAACGCGGCGATGCCGCGATCAGGACCCGCGGCAAGCGCAAGGCCACCCGGTCCTGCGCGTCGAGCAGGATGACATCGGTCAATTCAAATGAAGGCACCATGCCGTTGGACTGCGCAGCCACAGCCCCGATACGCACCCTTAGCCCCAGTGCCCGCGTGGCCCGTTCCTCAAGCTGCGGGCGAAATTCGCCGATTCGCGGCACAATCACCCAGTGCAGCGCCCCCCAGGCCAGACCCAGCAGAAACCACGCCAAAACCACCGCAGCCAATAACCAGCGCGTCAGGCTCGACCAGGTCTTCAGCAGTTTGGAGGGAATGGGCGACACATTGATTCGATAAAAGTTGATCAACCAGAATTATGACCCGCCCATCCCTGGCCAACCACTCCCGATTTGCCCAACGCGTGCGCCGCCGTTATGAAGCCGAGCTACCCCTGCTGGCCCCCGGAGTGCCCGGCCCGGAGCAGTTGCAACTCACATTTGATGCACTCCAGGCCCAGGGGCATGATATGTCCAACGCCTTGCGCATCACGCGGCAATTGGTGATCGAGCGTCTGTTGCGCCTGGACTGCGAACAACAGTTGCCGCTGGCGCAGGTCACCCGGGCCATGACCGAACTGGCCGAATTCGCACTCAATCACGCCCTGACCCAAGCACAGAACGTGCTCGATCAAACACATGGCGCGCCGCTGACCGCCAAAGGCCAGCGCGCCCAGCTCTGGATTGTGGGCATGGGCAAACTTGGCGCGCGTGAGCTCAACGTGTCCAGCGACATCGACCTGATCTACGTCTATGACGAAGATGGTGAAACCGCGGGTGTTGCCCAGGGGCGTGGCCGCATCACCAACCATGAGTACTTTGGCAAGCTGGTCCGCGCGATCTACGCGCTGGTAGGAGACACCACCGAACACGGCTTTGTGTTCCGCGTCGATCTGGCACTGCGTCCGAACGGTAACTCGGGTCCGCCCGCAGTGTCGCTCGATGCCCTTGAAGAATACCTGCACGTTCAGGGTCGCGAATGGGAGCGTTTTGCCTGGCTAAAGAGCCGGGTCGTGGCGCCGTTCGACAGCGTCACCAGTGGCGCCATCCAGCCTTTGCGCAATGTCGTGATGCCGTTCGTCTTCAGGCGCTACCTGGATTACAGCGTGTTCGATGCCTTGCGCGTGTTGCATCGACAAATTCGCGAGCACTCTGCCAAACGCAGTGCGGGCCGCCCGGAGCGTGCCAATGACGTCAAGCTTTCGCGCGGCGGCATCCGCGAGATTGAATTCACGGTGCAACTGCTGCAGGTGGTGCGCGCCGGACATTTCCCTGAACTGCGCACCCGTCCGACCCTGAGCGCGCTGCCGCGGCTGGTGCGCGCCAACCTGATGTCGGAGCAGTCTGCGCAAGCACTGGCCCAGGCCTATGTCTTTTTGCGCCAGATCGAACACCGCATCCAGTACCTCGACGACCAACAAACCCATGTCTTGCCGACCCAGGACAGCGACCTGAACTGGATCGCCGAGACCATGGGCTTCGACTCGTCACAGGCGCTGCTGAGCCAGCTTGATGCCCATCGCGAACTGGTGGCACAGGAATTCGACAAGCTGCTGGGTGGCCCGGAACCCGAATGCAAAGGCTGCAACGGCAAGGCCAACAATGGTGCCCAGTCGATTGACGACCTCTTGCCACAATTGGGTGAGACCTTCCGCCAGCGGCTGGAGTCCTGGTGCCAACACCCGCGTGTACTGGCGCTGCGTGACGAGGCCCGCGAGCGCCTGCTGCGCCTGCTCGGACGCACCGCGCAATGGGTGCGCGAAGACCGGGTCACCGAAGAGGCTGCCGTGCGTCTGGTGGACTGGATGGAGCCGCTGCTGCGCCGGGAAAGTTACCTCGCCTTGTTGCTCGAACGACCGCAAGTGCATGAGCGTTTGCTGCGCCTGCTGGGTGCGGCACGCTGGCCGGCGCGTTATTTGCTGATGCATCCGGGTGTCATTGACGAACTGGCCAGTCCAGCCATGATGGAAGAGCGCTTCGACGCACAGGAGTTCGAGGCCGAGCTGGAGCACCGTCGTGCCGCCTTGAAAGGCACCGAGGAAGACGACGACGAAGAATCCCTGCTCAACCTGCTGCGCCGCGCCCACCACGCCGAGGTTTTTCGAACGCTGGCGCGAGACGTGGAAGGCAAACTCACAGTGGAACAGGTGGCCGATGACCTGAGCGCGCTGGCTGATGCCATCCTGCGCATCACCACCCGCTGGTGCTGGAGTCGCCTGAAAAAGGCCCACCGCGCGCAGCCCCAATTCGGCATCATTGCCTATGGCAAGCTGGGCGGCAAGGAACTGGGTTATGGCAGCGACCTCGACATCGTTTTTGTGTTTGATGACGACGATGAAAACGCCCCTGAAGCCTATGCAGCACTGGTGCGCAAACTCATCAACTGGCTGACAGTCAAAACCGGTGAAGGCGATCTTTACGAAATTGACACCGCGCTGCGCCCCAACGGCAACTCCGGCCTGCTGATCACCAGCTTCACGGCCTACGCCAATTACCAGCAACAGCGCGGCTCCAACACCGCCTGGACCTGGGAACACCAGGCCATGACACGCGCGCGCTGCGTACTCGGTGATGCCTCGCTGCACGAACGCTTCGACGCCGTGCGCAAAGCCGTGATCACCTCACCGCGCGATGCGTCAAGTCTGCGCGCAGAGATCGTCGCCATGCGTGAACGCATGGCCAGCGCGCAACCGGTCAAGGCCGGTATATTTGACATCAAGTACAGCGCCGGCGGCATGATTGATGCCGAATTTGTGATGCAGTTTTTAGTGCTGTCGGAATCGGGCGCCCACCCCGAGCTGATGGCCAATGCGGGCAACATTGCACTCTTGGAACGTGCCGAGGTTCTCGGACTGCTGCCTGCGGGTGTCGGGCATGCCGCCGCCAGCGCCTACCGTGACCTGCGACAGATTCAGCACAAGGCGCGACTCAACGAAGAATCCACCCAACTGCCCGCGCAGGACATGCAGGCTCCGCGCGATGCCATCGTCACCCTCTGGCATTCGGTCTTTGGCCCGGATGCCTCACACATTTGATTTCTCACATGCAAAAAATTGCCCTGATCACGCTGCTCGGCAGCATCCTGTTGTTGAGCGCCTGCAGCGACCGGATCAAAGACACTCACCCGCAACAATTGGTCAGCAAACGCCAGGCCCTGTTCAAGAAATTCACCAAAACACTCGAACCCATGGGCCTGGTCGCACGCGACCGTCAGGACTACGTGCGCGCCGACTTCGTCGCCAGCGCGCAGGGATTACAAGCGCTGGCCAGTGAACCCTGGGCCTACTTCACGGCCGATGGCAATTACCCGCCAACCCGTGCCAAACCTGAAGTGTGGAGTAAGAGCAGTGAATTCAAGATGGCACAAGACAACTTCATCACCAGCGTGAACAAATTGGCCCAGGTGTCAGGCAGCGCCGACCTGACAGCGATTCGCGCCGGCGTTGAAGCCGTGGAAAAAAACTGCAAAAACTGCCACGACCAGTTCCGCAGCGACCGCCAATAGGCTGTGCTACACACACCGCTGGCTGACAGGTTTCTCGATCAGGTGCTGCGGATTTTTCTGACCAGGGCCGTGGTCGAATAACCCGCAACAAAAGGCAAGGCCAACGCCCGCCCGCCCCAGGATTCAACCAGCGCGGTCTCCGGCAACCTGGCCATGTCGTAGTCACCACCCTTGACCAGAATGTCAGGTCGTACGCGGGCTATCAACTCAACTGGCGTATCTTCATCAAACCAAGTCACCAGGCTGCTACTGGCGAGTGCGGCGATGACGCAGGCACGGTCCATTTCATTGTTGAGAGGCCTGTCAGGGCCTTTGCCCAGACGCCGTGCGGAAGCATCGGTGTTCAGCGCCACCAACAGGCTGCCGCCCAAGGCGCGGGCTTGCGCCAGATACATCACATGACCGCGGTGCAGCACGTCGAACACGCCGTTGGTAAAGACCAGCGGGCGCGGCAGGATGGCCACCCTTTGCAAAAGGTCGTCCGGGTGACACAGTTTGCGCGTCAGGTCAGAAAAGTTCAGGGTTTCAGGCATGACCCGAATGCTATCAGGCCTTCCACACAACAGATCAAGCTCTCTATGACTGCGGTGACAAGGGCTGACGTGGCAAACTGGCGCGCGGCGCCCACCATGACTGCAAATCGGTAAAGACGGTGCGGCATCCGGTGCAACGGTACTGTCCATTTGGCAACAGTGCCCCGCTCGGCGAGCGATCAATCACAGGCTGGTAACAGGTGGCGCCGCATTCACGGCACTGGTAGGCTGTCTTGAAATTGGTTTTGAAGCGTGTTGCCATGGTGGCAAACTTTAACGCCAGTCCGCATCCCACCAGGCGTCAGAAATGTAAGGTGATGTAACTCCCGTAAGCAAATCCACAGACCATGTCGCGCTGGCAGGTCAAACGCTGGATTCAGGCAGGCTGGGTATCCATGAAGCTGGGACGCTGCATCAGTTTGTCCTGCAACTTGACCAGGTTGGGGTACTGTTGGCGCCAGGTCAATTGCGGGTATCTGAAGTCCAGATACCCCAGAGCCACGCCCACCGCCACATCGGCCAGACTCAAGTGGATGCCCATGCAAAAGGGCTTGTCGCCCAAATCCCTGCTGATGGCCTGCACCGCAGTTTCCACCTTGCCCATTTGGCGGTCAATCCAGGCCTGACTGCGCTGTCCCTCGGCGCGTCCATCCCAGGTAGCCTCCATCCGCGCCAGAATGGCAGCATCCAGAATGCCATCGGCCAACGCTTCCCAGGTTTTGACCTCGGCACGCTCCCGCCCGACGGCAGGTATCAGTTTGCCCACCGGTGACAGGGTGTCCAGGTATTCAACGATGACACGCGAGTCATAAATCACATCGCCGGCTTCCATCACCAGGCATGGCACCTTGCCCAAGGGGTTCGATGACGCGATGCCGGTCCCGGCAGACCACACATTTTCCAGCACATAGTCGTAGTCAAGTTTTTTTTCGGCCATCACGACGCGGACTTTTCGCACATAGGGGCTGGTGTTGGATCCGATCAATTTCATGGGGGGTGTGACAGAAGCAAAAAATATTATGGTGTCCGCATTCTAGTCAGCCTGCCAGATCATCTGAAGCCGGTGCGGTTTTTGATCCTCCTACAATCTCTCCCATGACTACTTCTGCGATCTCCGCCCTCTCTCCACTGGACGGCCGCTATGCGGCCAAACTCACCAAATTGCGCCCCGCCATGAGCGAACAGGGCTACATGCACCGACGCGTGCAAGTCGAAGTGGCCTGGTTTATTGCACTTAGCGACTGTGGCTTCACCGAATTCAAGCC
>JBEGLK010000032.1:0-11192 GCA_041183605.1 Pseudomonadota bacterium | reverse complement strand
ATGGGGCGCGAAGCGGCACAAACCACGGTGACCAGCCTGGTGCGTGACTACTATGGAACGCCCGAAACCTGGGATACCACGGTGGCGCTGGACCGCATCATTGGCGCCCAAAACACCTGGCTGGCGGGTATCAACCGGCGCCGCTCGCCTGTGCTGGGGTTGACCACACTCACCGCCCTGGTGCTGCGCGGGCAATCTTATGCACTGGCCCACGTCGGCGACAGCCGGGCCTATTTGCTGCGCGGCAATGACGTGCTGCAACTCACCACGGACCATGTGGTCAATCACCTTGATTTCCAGCACCAGCTGATGCGCGCCGTGGGACTCGACGAGCGCCTGGTGGTGGACTACTGCCAAGGGGATGTGCAGGTGGGGGATGTGTTTGTGCTGCTGACCGATGGTGTGCACAACCTGGTGCCAGCCAAGGCCCTGGCGCAGTTGGCCGCCTTGCCGGATTCCCGGGCCATGAGTGAGGACCTGATTGCCCAGGCCTTGCAAAAGGGCAGCCAGGACAACGTCTCAGCCCTGGTGTTGCGGGTGCTGGGGCTGTCGGATGCGACGCTGGAGGATGAAAACCGCCAGGCCCGGCAATTGCCCATCTTGCCCCGGCTCAAGGTGGGTGAGCGGGTGGACGGGCTGGTGGTGATGGCGCAGGTGGCAGACAACGGCATCAACGTGGTGTACCAGGTACGTCACCCGGTCATACAGTCCCTGCATGCGCTAAAAACCCTGCATCCGCAGCGTGCCCACGACCCGCAGGAGCGCGCCATGCTGGCGCACGAGGCCTGGCTGGCCAAGCGCATGCAATCCAGCCGTGCCTCAGATCATCTGGTGGCACTGTCGCAAGGGCCCGCCGTGTCACACACGCCCAGCGGCTTCTACATTCTGTACGATTGGCACGATGGCGAAACCGTGCAGCAGATGCTGGACCGTCAGCACCGTTTCAGCCTGCCGCAGATCATCAGCATTGCCACGCAGGCAGCGCGTGCGCTGGGTCGTTTACATCGGCAAAGCGTAATTCATCGCGACATCAAGCCGGCCAACCTGCACCAGGGTGAGGACGGGGTGTTGCGTTTGCTCGACTTGGGCGTTGCACTGAGCGGGCGTGAACCCGAAGCCACACGCCTGCTGCACGCGGGCACACCGAGCTACATCAATCCCGAGCAGTGGGGCTTTTCCGCCAAAATCGGTGGCGGCATGAGCGACACGCCACCCGAGCCGCCCACAGCACAAAGCGACCTGTTTGCCTTGGGCGTGACGCTGTACCAGTTGCTGACCGGTGGCAAGTTGCCTTATGGGGAGGTGGTGCCGTACCAAAGCGGGCGCTACTACCGAGACCCCATCCCACCCAGCCGGCACAACCCAGAGGTGCCGATCTGGCTCGATCACATCGCCTGCAAGGCGGTGGCGCGGGACCACCACCAGCGTTTTGAAACGGCTGAAGAAATGCTGCTGGCGCTCGACCGTGGTGCGGCGCGTCCGCTCACCGTACCATCTGCTACACCACTGTTGCATCGCAACCCCACGGCAGCCTGGAAGCTGGCGCTGGGCCTGAGCCTGATCTTCAACCTGCTGCTGGTGGTGTGGCTGTTGTTCCTGCCGAAATAGGCCAGGCAGTTATGCTCGGTGTTGGTTTGGACAGGAAAGGAAGGCATGAAGATGACACGCGTTCGAGTTGAAGGCTTTACCATGTCGCTTGACGGATACGGTGCTGGTCCGAATCAGGACATCAACCATCCGCTCGGTGTGGGCGGGACCGATTTGCACCAGTGGTTGCTGCCGACGCGCACCTTTCAACGGGCCCTGTTTGGCGCCGAGGGTGGCACAACCGGGATCGACGACGACTTTGCGGCGCGGGGCTTCCAGAATGTGGGCGCCTGGATTCTGGGAAGAAACATGTTCGGACCGGTTCGCGGGCCCTGGCCCGACACGCACTGGAAAGGCTGGTGGGGTGACAAGCCACCCTATCACGTCCCAACTTTCATCTTGACGCACCACGCGCGAGCGCCCATCGAGATGGAAGGCGGAACGACGTTCCATTTCGTCACCGGCGGTATTCACGAGGCGCTGGAACGGGCGCAAGAGGCAGCCAAGGGAATGGATGTGCGCATTGGCGGCGGACCTCACACCATCCAGCAATATCTTCGAGCGGGCCTCATCGATGAATTGCACATCGCTATCGCGCCGGTCTTGCTGGGCGGGGGAGAGCGATTGTTCGAGGGGATTGACATGCGCGCTCTGGGATACAACTGCGTTCAGTTCGTTGCGTCTGAAAAAGCCACCCATGTTGTCCTCAGGCGCCATGGGAATTGAAAATCGGTTGCTCTTCGGACAACGTGGTGCCTGACCTTTCGCGGGCCAAGCGCCATTCCGGCCCCGGCCCCGGCCCCTCAGCTCATACGTTAGGCCACAATTAGGCCATGTTGTATCTCAAGTGCACTCAAGAAGTCCAAAAGGCCGTTGGCTTGCGCAAAGAGAATCTTGCTTTGCCGCAACCGACCGACGCTCCTTTGGGTAACTGGTATGTCAATCGTTTCAATTTGGGTAGGCAAAAGGCCTACATCTTCATGAGCGAAACGACTTTGCTGTCGTTTATCTTGTTTCAGGGCAAGAAGCTTGTGACCATTGACTCACTGCCAAACATGCTTCTCGCGGGTCTTGAGCAACTGCTACAGATGAAGGGTCTACCCCAGTCAGCTATCGACAAAGCGTTCGAACACTACGAAACAGGGTTGTACGCCAGAACAGACAGCCGCTCGGACCTGGGTTCACTGAATGACCTGGTCAATCAGTACCAGGTTCGCGTTGAATTGGACGGTGGCCTTGCGCATTGCGACCTGACAAGCATCATCATGAATACCAACGAAACGCCCCAGCGACGGCTCGGCTGGCAGTGTTCTTGGGACGCGGTTCAAAGCAAGTTATGTCTGCCAAACTAAAAGCGTGGCGTGAATGGCTGCAACGCTCAAGCCGTGCGCGCTCTGCCACCTTTCTCAGCCCAGGTGCGGGTCCAGCGCATCTGCATCGAGCGCATCATGGCCAGCACGCCCAGTGTCAATACGGCAAACAGCAGGAAGCCCCACATATAAGTGCCCGCGTATTGTTTGGACAGGCCCATGATGTTGGGCACCAGCCCGCCACCCAGGGCACCGATTTCGCCAATCATGGATCCGGCCACCGCAGTGGTCAGCGGCCAGCGCAGCGGCACCAGTTGAAACAGCGCGCCATTACCCGCGCCCAGTGCGGCAAAACACACCATCAACAGCAGGGTAGTGGCCACCAGCGAGCCACCGCTGAAGCCACACAAGACCAGCGTTACGGCAATGATCACCAGCACTGTGGTCAAGGTGTTGATGCCACCCCAATGGTCTGATATCCAGCCACCAAAAATGCGCAAAGCAGCCCCCGTGAATGCGGCCAGCATGGTGAGCTGCCCGGCCTGGACCTTGGTGACACCAAACTGGTCGTAGTAATAACTCGGCAGAAAGGTGGCCAGGCCGATGAAGCCGCCGAAGGTGATGGCGTAGATGATGGAAAAGCCCCAGCCATCTTTTTCGAACAGGCAGGCAATGTGGTCACGGAAGTTGGCGTGTTTGTCCACATCATCCGGCTCCCTGGCAAAGACGACCATCACAGCGACCGGCAGGATCAGGCCCATGGCAGCCATGCCATAAACGGCCTTCCAGCCAAAGGCCTGCGCCAGTTGGGGCGCCAGCAGGGCAGACAGCGAGGTACCTACATTGCCCGCGCCCACCAAACCCATGGCCAGGCCCTTGTAACGTGCCGGAAACGACCCGGAGCCCAATGACAGTGCGACACCAAAACTGGCTCCGGCAATGCCCAGCAGCACGCCCATGGCGAGCAGATCATTAAATGTCTCCACAAAAAAGTAGCCAAACATCATGGCAATCGCGATGGCACTCATTTCAACCAGGGTGGCATTTTTGCGGCCGATGTACTGCGACAGGATGCCCAGCGGAAAACGCATGATGGCGCCAGCAAAGATGGGAACCGACAGCATCACGCCCACCTGCGCCGGGCTCAGCTGCAAGGACTCCTTGATAAACGGGGCCATGGCGCCGTTGGTCACCCAGACGCCACAGCAGTAGGTGAAGTACAGCAGGGAGGCGAACAGGGTGGGTGCATGCCCTGATTTGAGAAAAGTACGGAATGTCGCCATGATGCGTGTCCTTTGCGCAGGTTCAGAAAAGGTGGGAGGGGGAGGGCGCATGCATACACGCCGTTGCACACACCAAGCGGTGGTGTCTTGTCTGGTCAGGACGCTTCGTTACGTCCGCGTCTGTTAATGCAAAACCTGTGCCAATCCGGGGCAGGACGGGTATGCCAATTGTGGCTACGCCTCATGTGACAAGCATGAGGCGTAGGATGATGTGCGGTGCGGTGCCTGTTATGCCTTGGTGCATGAAACAGCGCATGCACCGTTTCCATGCACGTCAAGCTCAGGCGGCTTTCTCCACATGGCTTTGCCGGGTGTACAAGAAGTCGATGACGGCTTTGCGGTAGTGCAGGTACTGCGGGCTGTCGGCCAGCTGGACACGGTTGCGCGGGCGGGCCAGGTCGACGCTGAGCACTTCGCCAATGGTGGCTGCCGGACCGTTGGTCATCATCACGATCTTGTCAGACAGCAACACCGCTTCGTCAACGTCGTGTGTCACCATCACCACCGTGCTCTGGGTGCGGGCCACAATCTCCAGCAGTTCGTCTTGCAGCTTGGCGCGCGTCAGGGCGTCGAGGGCACCAAAGGGCTCGTCCATCAGCAGCACCTTGGGCTCCATCGCCAGCGCGCGGGCAATACCAACGCGCTGCTTCATGCCGCCCGAGATTTCGCCGGGACGTTTTTGTGCCGCAGCGGTCAGCCCCACCAGCGCGAGCGCTGCTTCGGTGCGAGCCTTGAGCTGGGCCTTGTTTTCGCTGGCTGCGCCCGTGGTCTTGTTGGCTGCGCCAAACACCCGCTCCACGCCCAGGTAGACGTTTTCGAAGCAAGTGAGCCAGGGCAACAGCGAGTGGTTTTGAAACACCACGGCGCGGTCGGGGCCGGGGCCGGCAATTTCTCGGTTGTCACACAGCAGGTGGCCTTGTGTGGGTGTGGTGAGCCCGGCGATCAGGTTCAGCAGGGTGGACTTGCCACAACCCGAATGGCCGATGAGTGCCACAAACTCGCCCTTGGCCACGGTCAGATTGATGTTCCGCAGTGCGCAGAACGGGCCTTTTTTGGTCTTGAAGGTTTGTTCGACACCTTCAATGTCGATGAATTTGCTGGTCTGGTTGGCATGCATGGTGAATTCCTTGGATTGATTGATGGTTTGTCATCGCGAGGCCGTAGGCCGTGGCGATCCAGAACACATGGATTGCCGCGTCGCTTTGCTCCTCGCAATGACGGTCAGCTCTTGACTTCCTCAAAAGTGAAGGCGGTGGCAATGCGGATCAGCGCATATTCAAGAATCAGTCCGACGATGCCAATCACAAAAATTGCAATGATGATGTTTTTGACGTTCAGGTTGTTCCACTCATCCCAGACCCAGAAGCCGATACCGACACCGCCAGTGAGCATCTCTGCGGCCACAATCACCAGCCAGGCGGTGCCCACCGCCAGCCGCACGCCGGTCAGCATGTAGGGCAGCACCGAGGGGAACAGGATCTTGGTGACAATCTTCCATTCGCTCAGATTCAAGACGCGCGCCACGTTCATGTAATCCTGCGGCACACGTTGCACGCCGACCGCCGTGTTGATGATCATGGGCCAAATCGAGCAGATGAAAATAGTCCAGATCGCCGCCGGGTTGGCGCCCTTGAACACCAGCAGGCCAATCGGTAGCCAAGCCAGCGGCGAGACCGGTCGCAGCAGGCTGATCAACGGGTTGAACATGCGGCTCAGGAATTCGAAGCGGCCAATCATGAAACCCAGCGGAATGCCTACTGCGGCGGCCATGCCAAAGCCCATCGCCACGCGCTTGAGCGAGCTGAAGATGTTCCAGCCAATGCCCTGATCGTTCGGCCCCTTGCTGTAGAACGGATCGCTGAACACGGCCACCGCCTGTTTGAAGGTATCGCTTGGCGAGGGAATGCTGCTGGCGGTGCTGATGGACACCAGGGCCCAGACGCCGACGAGCAGAATCAGGCCAATAACCGGAGGCAGCACGACCAGCCAGAGGCCGCGCCAGTCATACGAGGCTTTGGGTGGGACAAGCTTCGCCGACTCGGTGGGAGCGGCCAAGCTTGTCTTGGCACTTTGAGCGGCAGCTGGTGCCGCAGGAGTTGAGCCTGAAGCTTCCAGTGGCGAATTAAAAACAGCGCTGACCATGGTGGTGCTCCTTAGGCTTTGATCTTGAAACCGTCGGCGTATTTCTTCGGGTCCTTACCGTCCCAGACGATGCCATCCATCAGCTTGGAGCTGCGCATCACGTCCTTGGGCACTGGCGTCTTGGTGGCGGTCGCCGCCTGTTTGTAAATTTCGATCTGGTTGATCTGCTTGGCGATGCCCAGGTAGTCAGGGTGGTCCTTGATC
The DNA here is from genome assembly GCA_041183605.1 of Pseudomonadota bacterium. Lineage (GTDB taxonomy): Bacteria > Pseudomonadota > Gammaproteobacteria > Burkholderiales > Burkholderiaceae_C > Rhodoferax. The sequence goes on along the minus strand of JBEGLK010000032.1, from coordinate 4,666 downwards.
AGGCCCCAGCGCTTGTGCTGCGTGAGGAACCACATACCGTCTGACAGGTAGGGGAAGTTCACCGCGCCGTCGTTGTAGAACTTCATGTGGTTGGGGTCGTCCCAGGTTTTGCCCAGGCCGTTCTGGTAGCGCCCCAGAATGCGCTGGTTGATGGCGTCCACGCTGGTGTTGACGTAGCTCTTGTCGGCTACCGTCTCGGCCATCTTCATCTTGTTCTGCAGGCCGGCATCGATCCATTTGCCGGCCTCCAGGATGGCGGCGGTCACTGCGCGCGCCGTGTTGGGGTACTTCTTGACGAAGTCGCCAGTGGTGCCCAGCACCTTTTCGGGGTGGTCCTTCCAGATGTCCTGGGTGGTGATGGCGGTGATGCCGATGCCGTCCATGATGGCCCGGTGGTTCCAGGGTTCGCCCACGCAGAAGCCGTCCATGTTGCCTACGCGCATGTTGGCCACCATTTGCGGTGGCGGCACGGTGATCAGCTTGGCACCCGCTACCGGGTCGATGCCGGAGGCGGCCAGCCAGTAGTGCAACCACATGGCGTGGGTGCCGGTCGGGAAGGTGCCGGCAAAGGTGTATTCACGCTTCTCGGCCGCCATCAGTTTGGCCAGGCCGGCGCCATCAACGGCGCCCTTGTCTGCCAGTTTCTTGGACAGGGTGATGGCTTGGCCGTTATTGTTTAGCGACATCAGCACCGCCATGTCTTTCTTGGCGCCGCTGGTGCCCATGTGCACACCGTAGATCAGGCCATACAGCACGTGGGCAAAGTCGAGTTCGCCATTGACCAGCTTGTCGCGCACGCCGGCCCAGCTCGCCTCCTTGGTCGGGATGATCTTGACGCCGTATTTCTTGTCGATGCCCAGCACCGAGGCCATCACCACGCTGGCGCAGTCGGTGAGTGGAATGAAGCCGATCTTGACCTCGGTCTTTTCGGGGGCATCGGAGCCGGCTGCATACACCGCAGCGCGCAAGGCGGGGCTGATGCCAATGGCGCCGACAGCAGCCGCTTGCAGGACGGTGCGGCGGTTCAGGCTGGGTTTCAGAAAATCAGTCATGGCAATTTCCTTCATGTGTTGGAGACTTAAAACAAAAAAAGGCGTCCTCACAGGGCTCGCAACGTGTGACACGCCTTGAGCCTGTGGGGACGCCTTTGTCCGGATCAGACTGAATTCACCCGCCGTTGAGTGTTTTCAGTCGAACGACCATTTCTGGTCTTGTTTATCTATAAGCAATCCGCGTGCCAGTTTTTTTGACGGGATGGCATAGATTGATTGATTTGTTTGTGATGGATTGCACAATAATTGTGCGTTGCACCAATTCAGCCCAGCAAGTCAGCGACATCGAGCATGCGTTGGGCCACCTCTGCCAGTTTCAGGCTCTTGTCCATCGCAGTCTTGCGCATTTTTCTGAAAGCTTCTTCTTCGCTGAGGTTCTGGCGTTGCATCAGCAGGCCTTTGGCACGGTCGATCAACTTGCGGTCCTTAAGCTCGGCACTGAGCTCATCGCGCTCGTTTTGTGTGCTGGCCAGGGTTTGCAGCAATGACTGCTCGTGCTCGAAACGCGCCAGGGCCACGTCCAGAATCGGCCGGATGCGTTCGGTCGACAAACCTGCGACGATGTAAGCCGAGACCCCGGCAGCCACGGCGTCCTTGACGTGCCGGGTGTCGTCGTCGTTGGTGAACATGACGATCGGGCGGCGCTCGTCGCGTGTGGCCATGACCACGTGTTCAAGGGCGTCGCGCGCGTCACTTTCGGCATCCACGATGATCAGGTCGGGTTGCAGCTGGGCAATACGCTCACTCAAAAATACATCGGCGGGCAAGCTGGCAATCAGGTTAAAACCGTTTTCCAGCAGTCCAATGCGCAGGCTGCGTGAGCGATCGGCCTGGCGAATCGCCTGAGCATCGTCCGGATCAGTGACATCCAGATCTGGTGCGACAACAAGGATACGAAGGCTTGGGTTCATGCGTCAGAAAGACGCAAGAATCAAGCCAGCGGTTTGATCAGTTTGGCTGTTGCCACCGTGTCAGGATACCCATTTGGTGGTGTCGTCAGCAACAAACTGGTTGACGTCGCCCAGCATTTTTTCGCGCAATTCCTGGATGTCCATCAGTACATCGAACGGAAAACCATGGCGGTCACCACGTGCGTCCTCGATCAACGAGGCAAAACACGCGCGGAGCTGGTTGGCATCGTCCTTCAAATTAAAGATCGTCTGGGCGATGCGTGGGTACTGCTCTGCCAGCGCTTGTGGGTACGTCAAACCTGCCTGCGTGCGAAAGTAATTTTCTGCAGCGGCGCTCAGTTGAACTATGTCGTCGGTCATCGCCATCTCCCGGTTTTGATGTCAACACTGCCTGCATCTAGTGTAGTGGGAGTGCGCCATTTGGCAAGTGTTCGCTGCTTTATAACGCGCCGTAACCCATCAGCTTGTTGACATCCAGAATCCGGATTTCCCGGCGGTCGATGGTGATGAGTTGCTGGGCTTCGAGTTCGTGCAAAACGCGGGAAAAATACTCGGGGGAGAGCGACAGGCGCGACGCGATGGTGGCTTTGCTTGCGGGCAGGGAAACGGTCAGGCTGTTTTTGCCGTGCATGGCATCCATCTCGACATCGCGCAACAAGTAACCAATGAGGCGCTGCATGCCGTTCTGCAGCGAATAGGCTTCGACGTCCTGGATCAGGCCATGCAGGCGCCGGGAAACACCCGCCAGCATGTGCAGGGCAAGGTGAGGGTCCTGATCGATTTCACTGACCACGCCGCGTTTGCTCACGTTGACCAGCACCGTGTCTGCCAAAGCTTGCGCGCTCAGAATGTAGGGCTTGTTCAGGAACACCAGCGCTTCAGCAAAACTTTGCCCGGGGCTGATGATTTCGATCACCTTTTCCTGACCGGCTGGCGACACCACAAAAAGTTTGACCTGTCCGGAAACGACGAGGTGAAATGCCTCGCAGGCTTGACCCACCCTGAAAATCATTTCGCCCTTGGTGCAAGTCCTGATGACGCAGCTTTTTGCGATGCGTGCCAGTTCTTCAGGCAACAAGCCGCTGAACAGCGGTGAGCCCGCCAGAAAGCGTGGCATGTCAAAAAAATCATTGTCCAGGGCCATGGTTATTGCAACGAGATGGCGCTGCCCGACGTGTCAAAGGCGATCATGTCGTCGAGGGCACCGATCTTGATGGACTCCACCATCTGGTTCAGCGCTTTTTCGATGTCCTTGCTGGCGGGGGCTGTGTCATTTCGGCCGGACAGGGCTGCCACAAACACCACCTGCCACTGGCTTTGAAATTGGCCCGACTCCCTTTTGAGTGCGGCAAAATTTTCGATCTCGTCGGGTGCCTTGTCGGCACACATGGCGGGCACCAGGGCACCACCGTTGCCGGCCTCAAATTCCTGGCGCTGTTCGGGGGTGCAGTCGTCGGGCAATTCGGCGCAGGTGAAAACCATCAGCAGACGTTGCGGCTGTGCCTGCTGGCGCGCCGCCTGCAATAAGTCATCAAAATTGGAAATGATCATGGTGTGTTCTGGGTGTTGTAAGCTGAATCGATCTCGTTGAACATGGGCTCGGACAGGTGCGCAAGATAGGGACCGTGACCGCTGTGCGAGGCTACCGAGGCCGGAATGAATTTGCCGCTGTTGACATCAAAGACGTGGATCTCGCCGTCTTCGATCACATAGTGCCAGCCGTGCAGGGTCATCAGACCGGCTTCGACCTGGGCGCGCACCATCGGGTAGCCCATGAGCCGCTCCAGCTGCAGCACCACGGCCCTTTGTTCGGTGCGGCGCAAGGCCTCAAGGGTGACCTGTACCGGCAAGACCGCCTCGCGGCCCAACTCAAGCCAGGCGCTCAGGTTTTTTGCCAGCGGGTTGACTTCTTCATACAGGGCCTTGATGCCGCCGCAGTGGCTGTGGCCACAGACCACAATGCGCGACACCTTCAGATTCAGCACCGCAAACTCAATGGCTGCCGAGGTGCCGTGAAAGCCGGCGGATCCATCATAAGGCGGCACAAAGGCGCCGACGTTGCGCACCAAAAATAACTCGCCCGGGCCCATGCCGGTGAGCATGTAAGGCACCAGGCGCGAGTCGGAGCAACCAATGAAAAGAATGGTCGGGTGCTGCCCCTCGGTGATCAGCGTCTGGAACTGCTCCTGCACACCCGGGAAGGTGTGGTCATGAAAGCGCCGGATACGCGCCAGCAGTTCATCAGGCACCGCAGCATTGGACATCTTTGACGGCCTATTGCACCAGCGGATTGTCAGCAGCGTCCAGGTCAAGCCCTTCGATCCTTGCTTCTCCGGCCAGCAGGCTCAGGTACTGGCGCATTGCCGTGACAAAGGTCTGCTGCTTCAGTGTCATGCGCACGGCACCGTGAACGGCTTCGAACGGCTGGGCCACGCCCGCTTCGCGCGCCATGACTTCAACCACATGCAGGCCGAAACGGCTGTGCACCAGACGCGGCAACACACCCACTTCAGCATGGCCAAACAGTTCCTTGGCAAATTCCGGTGCACAGTCGGTGGTGGTGAGCCAACCCAACTGGCCGCCCTCGGCACCGCTGGGACAGTTGGACAGGGTGCTGGCAGCCTTGGCAAAGGCGTCGTCAGCGTTTTTGCCGTCAAAACAACGCACATTGAGCAAAGTGCCTTCGGCCTGCCTGCGCAAGGC
>JBEGLK010000031.1:0-16714 GCA_041183605.1 Pseudomonadota bacterium | reverse complement strand
TGCAGGTTGTTGTCGAACTGGACCACGATCTGGCCCTTGCGCACCGGACCGCCGTCCTTGAAATTCAGGGCGACAACGCGGCCAACCAACTCCGGCCGCAGCATCACGCTCTGGCGGGCGCGCAAGCTGCCAACGGCCTGCACATCGTCACGCAAGGATTGCACCTCGACCTTGGCGACTTCTACCCCGGCCACACGGGGAGCTGCCGTGCCCGCGGCTCCGGCGGCTGATGCCTTGCCGGCAACTGTGGTTGTTATTTCTTGCGGGCCCTGCGGTTTCGTTTGCAGCCACCAGGCGATACCCGAGGCGAAAACGATGCCCAGAACAGCCGTCACCCAATATTTGATTTTGCTTGCCATATGAAAAATGTTCTTTTTAAATGAGAGGATGTGGGTGTCAAACTCACGCGCAAGGGATCACCGGCTTGTCTCCTGGCCCTTGCGCAGGCATTAATGTAACTGCAATCAACCCGGACGGCGTCAACGCTTGCGTAGCGCCAGCTCCACACCTTGATTCGCAAGCTGATCGGCCCGCTCGTTACCCGGGTCGCCGTTGTGGCCACGCACCCAGCGCCATTCAATCTGATGCTGGCTGCCGTGCACCAGTGCGTCCAGGCGTTGCCACAAATCCACATTTTTGACCGGCGCTTTGGCCGCGGTTTTCCAGCCACGCGCCTTCCAGCCAGGCAACCACTCGGTCATGCCCTTGAGCACATACTGGCTGTCCACATGGAGCGTGACCTTGCAGGGGCGCTTGAGGGCGGACAGTGCCTCGATCACGGCCAGCATTTCCATGCGGTTGTTGGTGGTTTCCAGTTCGCCACCAAAAAGCTCTTTCTGTGCCTCGGCAGATTTGAGCAACACGCCCCAGCCACCCGGCCCCGGGTTACCCTTGCAGGCGCCATCGGTGTAAATGTCAATCGGATTCAAAAGCTTGACCTCATCCTTCGTTGGTAAAAATATTCAGCCCCCGGATTTTCTGGAACCCGAACTGTTGGCGACTGACACGGGTGCATTGGCCAGAATCCGGGCCGGCTTCCAGGCCGGGTTGAGCATTGTCATGCCTCGCACCCGCTTGACAGCCACCAAAAAATAAACCGCACCGAAATACGGCCACCAGCGCGCACCCGCTTGGTCCATCCAGGCAAACCGCTGCAACCAAGGCTCGCTGGCCAAGGCCGGCCGATAACAGCCAAAGTGCCCGGACTCGATCTCGAAACTCAGCAGACGCAGCCAGTCACGGCAGCGCAGGTAACCGATGAATTCCCCTGCCTGCGGCAAAAAAAGCCGGTTCATGCCCAGACGCCGGTACAAATGCGCGCGCTGTTGGCGAAAACCCCACAAACTCATGGGGTTAAAACCACTAATCACGACCCGCCCCTCGGGTACCAGCACCCGGGCTACTTCATTCAAGGTTGTATGCGGGTCGGCCGTGAGTTCCAGGGCGTGCGGCAGTACCACCAGATCGAGGCTGTTGGTGGGAAAAGGCAAAGCCGCAAAGTCGGTGACAAAAGCAGCCTTTTCATGGGGCGCCTCAGTAGCCAACCAGCGGTGCGGCATGCGATTGGCCGCCAGCGCATCGAGTGCCGGCAAACCCAGTTGCAGAGCATGGAATCCAAACGCATTGCCCACCGCAGCCGCCATTTGCGCCCGCTCCCAAGCCAGCAGGTAAGCCCCTGGCGGGGTGGCCAACCACTCATGCAAATCTATAATTTGTTCAGCCATGAAGTTAATTCCAATACCTGCTTTCAACGACAACTACATCTGGATGTTGCACGACGAACGCCGGGCCTTGGTGGTGGACCCCGGGGATGCACAAGCTGTGCTGACTGCCTTGGCGCAGCACGGGCTCACACTCGAATCGATTTTAGTCACCCACCACCACCGGGACCACACCGGCGGCGTCGAAGGACTACGCCAGTCCACCGGTGCGCAAGTGTATGGGCCCACGGGCGAAGTCATGCCTGAACCATTGCAGCGCCTGGGTGATGGCGAAGTGATCTGGCCGCTGGGGCTGCGTTTTGAGGTGCTGCAGGTGCCGGGCCATACCAGCGGGCATATTGCCTATTGGGGCCAGATCCCGGGAGCAGATCCCGTGGTGTTTTGTGGCGACACCTTGTTCAGCGTCGGTTGCGGCCGCCTGTTTGAAGGCACGCCCGCGCAAATGCTGAACTCACTAAACCGGTTGGCAGCACTGCCTGCTGCAACACGAGTATGCTGCGCCCATGAATATACGTTAAGCAACATGCGGTTTGCGCTGGCGGTTGAGCCTGACAATACTGACTTGCTGGATTACCAAGCGCGTGCCCAAACGCTGCGCCGGCAGTTGTTGCCCACACTGCCCTCCTCCATCGGTCTCGAAAAGGCCGTGAACCCTTTTTTACGCACCCATTGGCCCAACGTGGCCCACGCGGTGCGGCAGATCGACGCCAATGCACAAGACCCTGTCACTGTATTTGCCGCCCTGCGAACCTGGAAAGACAAATTTTGAAGCAGTTTTGTTACGCACTGGCCTTGCTGCCTGTGCTTTGGCTGGCAGGTTGTGCGACCCCGGTCGCGGCGCCCGCCGACAAGCCATCTGTCAGCGCAAGCAGCTTGGGCACCCCGGCCAGTCCGCAGGCCCCCAGCCTGCCCGATGCCATCAACAGCAGCACATCGGTCTATCCGGGCGGAGGTCTCAAGCCGCTTTCAGACGACCCCGGCTTGCGCTCGCGCAGCGTCCAGGCACTGTTGCCACCGGCTGATTTGTGGGAGCGGGTGCGCCGTGGTTTTGCCATGCCCGACCTGGACACCGACCTGGTGCGCGAGCGCGAACTCTGGTACAGCAGCCGCCCCGATTACATCGCGCGCATGACCGAGCGCGGCAGCAAATACCTGTTCTACATTGTGGAAGAACTGGAGCGGCGCGACATGCCCAGTGAACTCGCGCTGTTGCCCTTCATCGAGAGCGCCTTCAATCCGCAAGCCGTCTCGAGCGCCAAGGCCGCCGGCATGTGGCAGTTCATGCCGGCGACAGGAAAGTTCTTCGAGCTGAAACAAAACATGTTTCGTGACGACCGCCGCGACGTGATCGAATCCACCCGCGCGGCGCTCGACTACATGCAAAAACTGTACGGCATGTTTGGCGACTGGCATCTGGCGCTGGCGGCCTACAACTGGGGCGAAGGCAGCGTGCAAAGGGCGCTCAAAAAAGCCCAAAAGGCCGGCACAGGCAGCAGCTACAACGATCTGAACATGCCGATGGAGACCCGCTTGTACGTGCCCAAATTACAAGCCGTCAAAAACATTGTGGCCAATCCGCAGTCGTTCCGGGTGACTTTGCCGGGAATCGGCAACCACCCTTATTTTCAAAGTGTTGAAATCAAGCGCGACATCGATGTGTCGCTCGCCGCAGAGTTGGCCGGGGTGCCTCTGGACGATTTCCGGGCGCTTAATCCCTCCGCCAGCAAACCTGTCTTGCTGGCGGCCAGCAACTCACAGATTTTGCTGCCTTGGGACAATGCCGAACGCTTTCAGCAAAACCTGATCGCTTACACCGGCGGGCGCATGGCCAACTGGACCGCCTGGATCGCCCCCACCACGCTTAATCCGGCTGATGCCGCCAAACAGGTCGGCATGTCGGAGACCGAATTGCGGAACGTCAACAGTATTCCGCCTCGCATGCGAATCAAGGCGGGTTCGGCCCTGCTGGTGCGCCGTTCGGCCAGCCTGAACAACGATGTCACCGAGCATGTTGCCAACAACGGCTACCTGAATCTGGCACCCGAGGTGGTCCTCAAGAAAACCCTTGTGAAAGCTGGCAAAAGGGACAACGTGGCCAGCATGGCGCGGCGTTACAGCGTGAGTGCGCAAGCGCTGGCTGACTGGAACAAAGTGAGTGCATCTGCCGCCTTCAAACCAGGCCAGCAAGTGGTGCTTTACTTGCCATCACATGGCAACGTGGCGCACAGTTCCCAGGCGCGCGGCAAGACAACGGTCGCCAAAACGGGCCGGAGCGCGCCGGCAAAAACAGCCGCAAGAAAAAAAGCAGTTCAGGTAGCGCGCCGGTAAATCTCTTAGCGGCGGTCTACCAGCGCGTGGGCGATGGTGCCCAGATCCACATATTCGAGCTCGCTGCCCACCGGCACGCCGCGCGCCAGACGCGTCAGGTGCAGCCCCCGGGCCTTGAGCCCTTCACTGATGACGTGGGCGGTGGCTTCGCCTTCGGCAGTGAAATTGGTGGCCAGAATGACCTCTTGCACCGCCCCATCCATGGCCCGTTCAAACAGCTTTTTCAGACCGATGTCGTGGGGGCCAATGCCGTCGAGCGGACTGAGTTTGCCCATCAGCACAAAATAAAGCCCCTTGTAGGCGCCGGTGCGCTCCACCGCCGACTGATCGGCCGGCGTTTCCACCACGCACAGCTTGCTGGCATCGCGGCGCCCATCCAAACAGGTGGCGCACAGCTGCGCCTCAGTAAAGGTATGACAGCGCTCACAATGCTGCACCGCCTGCGCCGCATGCGCCAAGGCCACGGAAAGTGATTGCGCCCCCGGTCGGTCATGCTGCAGCAGATAAAACGCCATACGCTGCGCCGATTTGACACCCACGCCCGGCAAGCGCCGCAGCGCCTGGATCAGCGCCTCAAGCGCGTTGGTGTCAGACATAGTGAAAGTTGGAACTCAGAAGGGAAATTTCATGCCGCCGGGCAAGCCCGGCATGCCGGCAGTGATCTTGCCCATTTTCTCGGCCGAGGTTTCCTCGGCTTTGCGAACGGCGGCGTTGAAGGCCGCAGCTACCAGATCTTCCAGCATGTCCTTGTCGTCGGCCAGCAGGCTGGGGTCGATGGCAACACGACGGACCTCGTGCTTGCAGGTCATGGTGACCTTGACCAGGCCAGCGCCCGACTCGCCTGAAACTTCGATGCTGCCCAGTTCGTCCTGGGCTTTTTTCATGTTTTCCTGCATCGCCTGTGCCTGTTTCATGAGACCAGCGAGTTGCCCTTTGTTGAACATGTGATTTCCTTGTTTGATTTAAATAAAGGTCGGGGTGAAGAAAAACTTTCACCCGGGTTTAATGCTTCCGGGAACGATTTTCGCCCCAAAATCACGCATCAGGGACTGCACCAGCGGATCGTCAAAAACGATTTTTTCAGCTGTCAGCTGAGCCTGCGCTGCGGCCGCCGCATTGCGTTTGGCCGGGCTGTCGGTGACACGTCCCACCTCCGCCACCAGACGCACCGGGTAACCTGCCGCGGCCAACGCTGCCGACAGGCGCTCTCGACTGCCGGGCTGGTTGAGGGACTCGCGCTCAACACGCAGCAACCACTGGTCGCTGTCGCGCGCCACCAGTTGCGACTGCAGTGCCAGTTCCCGCACCATGGCGTTGATGGCCTCGCTGGCGATCAGGGCCTGCACCGTGCTGTACCAAAAGTCGCCCTCCTCGCTACCCGCCACGCTTGTTGCAACGCGATCCATCGGCACGTCGCGCCTGGAATCTGGCTGCTCATGAACCTGGATGGCTTCGATTTTGGCTGCCTGCGGGGACACCTCGGGCAAAGCCTGAACCGGCTCCGGCTTCACCGTCGGCACAAGCGCAGGCGCATGGGCCTGCGCGCGCGGCATGTCGCGCACCGGCAAACGATGGCCTTGGGGAACAACAACCACCGGCGGAACCTCCGGCATGGCCACTGCAACCGGGGTTTCCGGCGCAGCAACCGGCATGGACACCGGCTCTGGCACCTTGGCAGATGGCTCAGCGCTGGGGCGCGGCGTAATTTTCAGTGTTTTTTTTTCCTGCGTGGCGACACCTGTCGCCGCAGGTTTGAACGCCAGCAGACGCAACAACACCATGGTGAGGGCAGCGTATTCATCCGGAGCCAGACCGAGTTCAGCGCGGCCATGCAGGCAGATGCTGTAAAGCAATTGGGTTTCATCGGCCGGCATCAGGGCCGCCAACTGCGCACTCTCGGCAACTTCAGGATCACTGTCGTCCTGGGCACTGTCAGGCGCAGCCTGCAGCACGGCCATGCGTTGCAACACACCGCTCATTTCTTCCAGGGTCGAGGCCGCGCTCAGGCCATGGGTGCGCAAGGCCTCCGAGGTTTCCACCACGGTTTTGCCATCACCTTGGGACAAGGCTTGCAGCAAGCTGAAAACATAGGAGCGGTCAACACTGCCCAACATCTGGCGCACCGTGGACTCCTGCAAAGTCCCTGAGCCAAAGGCAATCGCCTGATCCGTCAGGCTGAGCGCGTCACGCATGGAGCCTCGCGCGGCACGGGCCAGCAAACGCAGCGCCGGCAGTTCCGAGCTGACCTGCTCGTTGTGCAGCACCGTCTGCAAATGCTCCCGGATGGTTTCGGGGGCCATCGGCCGCAAATTGAACTGCAGGCAACGCGACAACACCGTCACCGGCACCTTTTGCGGGTCGGTGGTGGCCAACACAAACTTCAGATATTCGGGCGGCTCTTCCAGCGTCTTGAGCATGGCGTTGAACGCCGTGTTGGTGAGCATGTGCACCTCGTCGATCATGAAGACCTTGAAGCGCCCCTGCACCGGCTTGTACACCGCCTGCTCCAGCAGGGCCTGCACCTCATCCACACCACGATTGGAGGCAGCGTCAAGTTCGGTGTAATCCACAAAGCGACCACTGTCGATATCGGTGCAAGCTTGGCAAACCCCACAGGGCGTAGCCGTGATGCCGCCCTGGCCGTCCGGACCCTGGCAGTTGAGCGACTTGGCCAGAATACGCGACACCGTGGTCTTGCCAACGCCGCGTGTGCCGGTAAACAGGTAGGCGTGGTGCAGGCGCTGAGTGGTGAGCGCATTGGTCAGCGCCTGCACGACATGGTCCTGCCCCACCATTTCGGTAAAGTTGCGGGGGCGGTATTTGCGGGCGAGCACAAGGTAGGACATGGGCAGATTCTAAAGGGCGACACCACACAAATCATGCTGGCACCTGAGGTCATCATCCTGCCCTTACAATTCATGGTGACGGGCCATCCCGCATGGCAAAGCGGCCAACCGGGTCAGGTGGGGAACCAAGCAGCCCTAACTGTGGAGCCAGTGCCGGGGTCATGGCTCGTCACCTTTCTCATTGGATACGCCTGGCACGATCGCGTGATCCTGGGCCACAATCGGCGCATGAGTACAGCCAAACCTTACCTTAGTGAAACCGAAGCCCCGACCCGTGCCGAGGTCGATACCCTGCCTGGCCTGACCCTGCTTGAATTCGGCACCGACTGGTGTGGTCATTGCCGTGCCGCCCAGCCCGCGCTGACTGAGGTGCTGCCAAAACACCCGCAGTGGCGCCACATCAAGGTGGAAGACGGCCCAGGCCAAGCGCTCGGGCGCAGTTACCGCATCAAGCTCTGGCCTACGCTGGTTTTGCTGCGCGATGGGCAGGAAGTGGCACGTCTGGTGCGACCAACGCAGGCAACCGACATCTCCGCAGCGCTAAATCTGGCCTGACACCGTCAGTCCTGCTGACAATTACGCTATAGTTTCAGAAAAGCGGGCCATCACATGCCAGCGCTTCCTGTCTGCATGTGCCAGTCAGGTTCCCCACTACCCTCGCCTCCCGGAGACGCATTTCATGACATCCAAAGACAATGTTGCCATTGGCCAATTGTTGAGCCTGATGGAGTCACGTTATGCCATCCGGGTGTTGTGGGCCTTGAAAGACGGTCATCCGCAAACCTTTCGCATCTTGCAGGACAGCGTTGGCAACATCACGCCCAACACGCTTAACACCCGGATCAAGGAATTGCGTGCCGCGGGTTTTCTCACCCACGGAAGTGACGGCTACCTGGCCACCCCCATGGGCCTTGACTTGCTCAAACGCATGGGTGATCTGGCGGCTTTTGCCAACAAATGGGTGGCAGGCCAAACGTCGGCCAAGGTTTAAAATCTGCTTTTTACCCTCATTAACGATTCTTATGACTACAACTGCTTCCGGCCTCACCATCGAAGACACCATTCTCGGCAGTGGTGCCGTGGCCACCGCTGGCCAGAACGTCACAGTGCACTACACCGGCTGGCTCTACCAGAACGGCGTGCAAGGCGCCAAGTTTGACTCGAGCAAGGACCGTCGTGATCCCTTTGTGTTCCGTCTTGGTGCCGGCATGGTGATCCGTGGCTGGGACGAAGGTGTGGCCGGCATGCAAGTGGGCGGTGTGCGCACCCTCATCATCCCGCCGGAACTGGGTTACGGTGCACGCGGCGCAGGTGGTGTGATCCCGCCCAATGCCACGCTCAAGTTTGACGTTGAACTGTTGAACCTGGGTTAATTTCCGGGCTCCGGCCGCCCGGTCGGCCAACCGAAGCAGCGGGCTTTTCAGTCCGCTTTTTTCTGTCTTGAGCAGGGTTGCCAGTTTTTTTGATCCGGCCCCCTTGCAATACAAGTTTTCAGCACCATCTCTGCACAACTTGTAGTTTCAAACCCCTCACACCTGCATGACCCAATCCAGCACGCCCCCAACCGATTCCGAGCCCTCTACGGTCGGTACACCTTCCCCCGCTGAAGCCAGCACCGATTCGGCCACGCCCGAACTGGAAATACAAACCCTGGAAAGCTGCCAGGCTGACCTGGTCCAGCTACAGGCCAAATGCAACGAACTGGCAGACCAGTATCTGCGTGCCAAGGCCGATACCGAGAATGCCCGGCGTCGCGCCGAGGAAGAAGTCTCCAAGGCACGCAAATTTGCGCTGGAGTCATTTGCCGACAGCCTGCTGCCGGTAGTCGACAGCCTGGAAGCCGGTCTGGCCATCAAGGATGCCACGCTGGATCAGCTGCGCGAAGGCTCCCAGGCCACGATGCGCCAACTGGTGTCGGCACTGGAGCGCAACAAGGTTGTTGCCATCAATCCGGCGGCAGGTGACAAGTTCGACCCGCACCAGCACCAAGCCATCAGCGTGGTGCCCTCCGAGCAGGAAGCCAACACAGTGGTCACCGTCTTGCAAAAAGGCTACCTGATTGCCGAACGCGTGTTGCGACCGGCGCTGGTCACCGTGGCAGCCGCAAAATAAAAACAGCGGCCCGGCTTGAAATACCAGCGGGCGGCTACACCTTATCCACATTCGAATTTCAAAACCCTCCCGGGCTCATGCACTGGCTGCAAAAAAGCTGTGCACCCGCCCCAACATATTTAAGGAAGCATCATGGGAAGAATCATTGGTATTGACTTGGGCACCACCAACAGCTGCGTGGCCGTCATGGAAGGCAACACCGCCAAAGTGATTGAAAACGCCGAAGGTGCGCGCACCACGCCGTCCATCATCGCCTATCAGGAAGATGGCGAAGTGCTGGTGGGTGCCGCGGCCAAGCGCCAGTCGGTCACCAACCCGAAGAACACCCTGTACGCGGTCAAGCGCCTGATCGGCCGCAAGTTTTCCGAAAAGGAAGTGCAAAAAGACATCGACCTGATGCCCTACAAGATTGCCGCTGCCGACAACGGCGACGCCTGGGTCGAAGTGCGTGGCAACCGCATGGCACCCCAGCAGGTCAGCGCCGACGTGTTGCGCAAGATGAAGAAAACCGCTGAAGACTACCTCGGCGAAGCCGTCACCGAGGCCGTCATCACCGTGCCCGCCTACTTCAACGACGCCCAGCGCCAGGCCACCAAGGACGCCGGCCGTATTGCCGGCCTCGATGTCAAACGCATCATCAACGAGCCCACCGCCGCGGCCCTCGCCTTTGGCATGGACAAGAACGAAAAAGGCGACCGCAAGATTGCGGTGTATGACCTCGGCGGCGGCACCTTCGACGTGTCGATCATCGAAATCGCCGATGTTGACGGTGAAAAGCAGTTCGAAGTGTTATCCACCAACGGCGACACCTTCCTCGGTGGCGAAGACTTCGACCAGCGCATCATCGACTTCATCATTGCCGAGTTCAAGAAAGAACAAGGCGTTGACCTGAGCAAGGACGTGCTGGCCCTGCAACGCCTTAAGGAAGCCGCTGAAAAAGCCAAGATCGAGCTCTCCAGCAGCGCCCAGACCGACATCAACCTGCCCTACGTGACTGCCGATGCCTCAGGCCCGAAACACCTGAACATCAAGCTCACCCGCGCCAAGCTGGAAAGCCTGGTCGAAGAACTCATCGAGCGCACCATCGCCCCCTGCCGCACCGCCCTGAAGGACGCCGGCATGAGCGCTTCCGACATCAACGACGTGATCCTGGTCGGCGGCATGACGCGTATGCCCAAGGTGCAGGAAAAGGTCAAGGAAATGTTTGGCCGCGAGCCGCGCAAGGACGTGAACCCTGATGAAGCCGTCGCCGTTGGCGCCGCCATCCAGGGTCAGGTGCTCTCGGGCGACCGCAAGGACGTGTTGCTGCTCGACGTGACACCGCTGAGCCTGGGTATTGAAACCCTGGGCGGTGTCATGACCAAGATGATCGCGAAGAACACCACCATCCCGACCAAGTTCGCTCAGACTTTCTCGACCGCCGAAGACAACCAGCCCGCGGTGACCATCAAGGTGTTCCAGGGCGAGCGTGAAATCGCCGCCGGCAACAAGTTGCTGGGCGAGTTCAACTTGGAAGGCATTCCGCCAGCGTCGCGCGGCACGCCCCAAATTGAGGTGTCGTTTGACATTGACGCCAACGGCATCTTGCATGTGGGCGCCAAGGACAAGGGTACCGGCAAGGAGAACAAGATCACCATCAAGGCCAACACCGGCCTGACCGAAGCTGAAATCCAGCAGATGGTCAAGGATGCTGAACTCAACTCGGCTGACGACAAACGCAAACTGGAACTGGTGCAAGCCAAGAACCAGGCCGAGGCCAGCCTGCACAGCGTCAAGAAGAGCCTGACCGAATACGGCGACAAGATCGAAGCGGCTGAAAAGACCAACATCGAAGAAGCCATCAAGCAGCTCGAAGAAGCACTCAAGTCCGACGACAAGGCCGCCATTGACGAGAAGAGTGCCGCCCTGATGACGGTGAGCCAGAAGCTCGGCGAAAAAATGTACGCTGACATGCAGGCCAAGCAGGCTGCCGAAGGTGCGCAGGCCGGTGATGCCGGTCAAGCCGGTGCCCAAGGGGCTTCGGCCCAGGCTGACGACAATGTGGTGGACGCAGAAGTGAAAGAAGTCAAGAAGCCCTAAGCACTTGTTTTCACACTGTTCTTAAACCATGTGTGTGCGCCGCGCTGAACCTTGAAAAGTTCACCGCGGCGTTTGCATTGACATCAGGCAAGATTCGACCATGTCCAAAAGAGATTACTACGAAGTGCTGGGCGTACCCAAGAACGCCACAGACGAAGAAATTAAAAAGGCCTATCGCAAACACGCGATGAAGCACCACCTCCAAGGAAGCCTACGAAATGTTGTCGGACCCGCAAAAACGGGCGGCCTACGACCAGCACGGCTTTGCCGGGGTCGACCCGAACATGCGTGGTGGTCCGGGGGGTGAGGCCTATGGCGGTTTTGCCGAAGCATTTGGCGACATTTTTGGTGACATGTTCGGCCAGCAACGAGGCCGTGCCGGCGGGCGTCAGGTGTACCGTGGCGGGGATCTGAGCTACGCCATGGAGATCACGCTGGAAGAAGCTGCCAAGGGCAAGGAAGCACAAATCCGCATCCCGAGCTGGGATAGCTGCGACACCTGTCACGGCAGCGGTGCCAAGCCCGGCACCCAGGTCAAGTCCTGCGGCACCTGCGGTGGCTCGGGCGCGGTGCAGATGCGTCAGGGCTTTTTCAGCGTGCAGCAAACCTGCCCGACGTGCCGCGGCGCCGGCAAGGTCATCCCCGAACCCTGCACTGCCTGCCATGGCCAGGGCAAGATCAAGAAGCAGAAAACCCTCGAGGTCAAGATTCCGGTGGGCATCGACGATGGCATGCGTATCCGCAGTGCCGGCAATGGCGAGCCGGGCACCAACGGTGGACCACCCGGTGACCTGTACATTGAAATCCGCCTGAAAAAACACGACATCTTCGAGCGTGACGGCGACGACCTGCACTGCTCTGTGCCGATCAGCATGATCACCGCCACGCTGGGCGGTGAAATCGATGTGCCGACGCTCGAGGGCAAGGCCGCCATCGACATCCCCGAAGGCACCCAGACCGGCAAGCAGTTCCGCCTGCGTGGCAAGGGCATCAAGGGTGTGCGCTCCAACTACCCCGGCGACCTGTATTGCCACATTTTGGTGGAGACACCCGTCAAGTTGACCGAGCACCAGCGCAAGCTGTTGCGTGAACTCGATGAGTCATTCAAGAAGGGCGGCAGCAAACACTCGCCCAGCGGCGACAGCTGGACCGATCGCCTGAAGAAGTTCTTCAGTTGATATTTATCGCCTGACCGACCTGTAAAAAGTTCAAAATCAAGCCACGCCGTTGAATAACAACCGCGTGGCTTTTTGATTGGGCAACACAAGGAGACCGTGACATGAGTGTGACCATCACTTTCCTGGGCGGGGCCGGCACCGTGACAGGTTCCAAGTACCTGGTGCAGCACGACGGCAAACGTTTGCTGGTGGACTGCGGCTTGTTCCAGGGCTACAAACAATTGCGCCTGCGCAACTGGACGCCGCTGCCGATCGCCCCCGGACAGGTCCATGCCGTGCTGCTGACCCACGCCCACCTTGACCACAGTGGCTACATGCCCTTGCTGGCCAAAGAAGGTTTCAAAGGACATGTCTACGCCAGCCGCGGCACGCGCGACCTGTGCCGCATCCTGTGGCCCGACAGTGGTCACATCCAGGAAGAAGACGCCGAATTTGCCAACCGGCACGGGTTTTCCAAACACGCCCCTGCCCTGCCCCTGTACACAAGACAGGATGCGCTGGACGCGCTGCCGCTGCTCAAGGCTGTGGAGTACGACAAAACCATCACCCCCATCCCCGGCTGGAAAGCCACCTTCAGTTCCGCCGGGCACATTCTGGGCGCGTCGAGCATCCTGCTTGAGGTGGCGGGCCGGCGCATTTTGTTCTCTGGCGACCTGGGCCGACCCGACGACCTGATCATGAGCCCACCGGATCCTGCGCCACAGGCCGACACCGTGCTGATCGAGTCCACTTACGGCGACAGCATCCACCCCACGGAAGACATTCCTGCCGAACTGGCACCCGCCTTGCAACGCGTGGCCAAACGCGGCGGTGTGGCCGTGGTGCCGGTGTTTGCCGTGGGGCGTGCCCAGGCCCTGTTACACGCCATTCACCTGCTCAAGATGAAAGGTGAATTGCCGAGCTCGTTGCCGGTATTCCTGGACAGCCCGATGGCGGTGCACACCACCCATTTGTTTGAAGACCACCCCGGCGAGCACCGACTGAGCCACCAGGACACACGGGCACTCACACACAACGCCACCATGATCAACAGCACCGATGAGTCCCGTGCCCTGGCCAGCCGCCATGGCCCGATGGTGATCCTGTCGGCCAGCGGCATGGCCACTGGCGGTCGCGTGCTGCACCATATTGCCCACTACGCCGGCAACCACCGCAACATGATCATCCTGACCGGCTACCAGGCACCCGGCACACGGGGCGCCACACTCGCCAGTGGTGCCAAGTCGGTGCGCATTCATGGCCGTGATGTCGAAGTCAATGCCGAAGTGGTGCAACTGCAATCGGCCTCGGCCCACGCCGACGCCAACCAGTTGCTGGCCTGGCTGCGTACCATGCCCGAAGCACCCGACCAGGTCTATGTGGTGCATGGCGAGTTGGGTCCATCCGACACGCTGCGCAGCCGTATCAAACACGAGCTGGGCTGGCGTGCCGTGGTGCCCGAGCATGGTTCCACCTGGCCTACATAATGTTGGGGTCAGAGCACGTCGCTTCGCGAGTGGTCTGACCCGCAAGTTCCTCGAAAAATATCCCGCATGCATTACCTGACCGCCGCTTTTTACAAATTTGTCGAACTGCCCGACTA
This sequence comes from Pseudomonadota bacterium, assembly GCA_041183605.1. Lineage (GTDB taxonomy): Bacteria > Pseudomonadota > Gammaproteobacteria > Burkholderiales > Burkholderiaceae_C > Rhodoferax. The sequence goes on along the minus strand of JBEGLK010000031.1, from coordinate 2,868 downwards.
TGTCGCCCTCAAAGAACCCCTGCTGGCCTTCTGCCAGCAGCAGGGTGTCAAGGGCATGATCCTGCTCGCCACCGAGGGCATCAACAGCACCATTGCGGGCCCAGCAGAGGGTGTGCGCGCGGTGCTGGCCTATCTACGCCAGGACCCGCGGCTGGCCGACCTGCAGCACAAGGAGGCCTGGTCGGACAAGTCGCCGTTTTACCGCATGAAGGTGCGCCTCAAGCGTGAAATCGTCACACTCGGCGTGCCCGAGGCCAACCCGACCCAGCTGGCCGGCACCTATGTCAAGCCTGCCGACTGGAACCAGTTGATCTCCGACCCGGAGGTGGTGGTGGTGGACACCCGCAACCAGTACGAAGTGGACATCGGCACCTTCAAAGGCGCGCTCGACCCGCACATCGACAGCTTTTCACAATTGCCACAGTGGGTCGAGCAACACGCGGCGCTGAACCCGTCCAGTGGCAAAAAACCCAAGGTCGCGATGTTTTGCACCGGCGGCATCCGCTGCGAAAAATCCACCGCCCTGCTGCGCGCCCAGGGCTTTGATGAGGTCTACCACCTTGAAGGTGGTATTTTGAAATACCTGGAAACCGTGCCGCCCGAGCAAAGCCTGTGGCAAGGAGCCTGTTTTGTTTTTGACGAACGTGTGTCGGTGGGTCACGGTCTGGCGGTGGGTGAACACAGCCTGTGCCGCGCCTGCCGCCTGCCCATCAGCGAGGCTGACAAACTGTCACCCCTGTTCGAAGAGGGTGTGAGTTGCGCCCGCTGCCACGACATCACCAGCGAAGCCCAGAAAGCGGGAGCACGGGAACGCAAACGCCAGTGGGACTTGGCCAAGGCGCGCGGGCTGGATTGGGTCGGTGCGAAGAAGTAGCCGCCTGAAGCAGCTGATGTTCAGAGCGTCAGCAGTCTGGCTTTGGCAGCAGCGTACTCGCGCTTGAGCTGGGCCACAAAATCCCCCGCGCTCTGGATTTTGTCAACGGCGCCAATGCCCTGACCACAACCCCAGATGTCTTTCCAGGCCTTGGACTTGTCACCGGCAAAATTCATCTTGGTGGGGTCACTCTCTGGCAGGTGCTCCGGGTCCAGGCCGGCAGCACGGATGCTGGGCGCGAGGTAATTGCCATGCACACCAGTGAATAAATTGCTGTAAACAATATCGTCTGAATTGCTGTCCACAATGGCTTGCTTGTAGGCTTGTGAGGCGCGTGCCTCATCGGTGGCAATGAAGGCCGAGCCGATGTAGGCAAAGTCTGCGCCCATGGCCTGCGCCGCCAGCACCGCGTCACCCGTGGCAATCGCGCCGCTCAGCGCCAGCGGGCCGTCGAACCACTGGCGAATTTCCTGCACCAGGGCAAACGGGCTTTTCAGCCCGGCGTGGCCCCCGGCACCGGCAGCCACGGCAATCAGGCCGTCAGCGCCTTTTTCGATCGCCTTGCGTGCGTGTTTGTTGTTAATCACATCATGCAGCACCACACCCCCATAACTGTGGGCCGCGGCATTGATGTCTTCGCGTGCACCCAGGCTGGTGATGATGATCGGCACCTTGTATTTGACACACAGCGCCATGTCATGCTCCAGGCGCTCATTGCTTTTGTGCACGATCTGGTTGATGGCAAACGGGGCAACAGGTTGGTCTGGATGGGCCTGGCGAAAAGCCGCCAAAGCCTCAGTGATTTCAATCAGCCACTCTTCCAGTTGTTCGGCCGGCCTCGCGTTGAGCGCCGGCATGGACCCCACCACACCCGCCGTGCACTGGGCGATCACCAGCTTGGGGTTGCTGATGATGAACAGCGGCGAGCCAATCACAGGGAAAGGCAAGGCATTGAGCGGCGCGGGCAGTCTGGACATGGTGGAAGGCCTGTTTGATTAAAACGCGTCCAGCGCCATGGCGTTCACGCAAGTAGCGCCTTCGACGATGCTGTCACGCAGACCCGGCGCCTTGATCAACAGGTGGTCAGCGTAAAACCGCGCCGTGACGATCTTGGCTTGCATGAAGACCGTGTCTTGGCCTTGCGCCAGTTGCGCCTGCGCGACCAGCAGGGCACGCGCCAGTTGCCAGCCCGCCATCAGGTTGCCCGCCAGCATCAGGTAGGGCACGCTACCGGCAAAAACATCATTGGGATGGGTTTTGGCATGACCCGCCACAAATTCCACCACATCGAGGTAAGCCAGGCGCGCCGCCTTGAGTCGCTTGGCGACCGCTTTGGCATCGTCGCTGCCGTTTTGCAGCAACTCGGCTTCAGTCCCTTCAACCTGCGCGGCCATGCTTTTGGCCATCTGGCCACCATCACGCGCGGTCTTGCGACCCACCAGGTCGTTGGCCTGGATGGCGGTCGTGCCCTCGTAGATGGTCAGGATCTTGGCGTCGCGGTAATACTGGGCGCAGCCGGTTTCTTCAATGAAACCCATGCCGCCATGCACCTGCACGCCCAAGGAGGTAACTTCCAGGCTCATCTCGGTGCTGTAACCCTTGACCAAGGGCACCAGAAACTCATAAAAGGCCTGGTTTTGCTTGCGTGTCTCGGCGTCCTGATGGTGGTGCGCGATGTCATAGGCCGACGCGGCGACGCTGTAGAGGGCGCGGCAGCCCTCGGCATAGGCCCGCATGGTCATCAACATGCGTTTCACGTCGGGATGGTTGATGATGGGAACCGCAGCCGGCACCGAACCATCCACCGGGCGACTTTGAACACGGTCCCTGGCAAATTGCACCGCTTTCTGGTAAGACCGGTCGGCCAGAGAAATACCTTGCAAACCGATGCCAAAACGGGCGGCATTCATCATGATGAACATGTATTCCAGGCCCCGGTTTTCCTGGCCCACGAGGTAACCGACCGCGCCGCCATGATCACCAAACTGCAGCAC
>JBEGLK010000030.1:0-16728 GCA_041183605.1 Pseudomonadota bacterium | reverse complement strand
AATCAGGTCGCCCAGGTACTGCGGTGTGATCGGGTCCAGCGCCTCGGTGCCGCAGGGCAAACCCATGGCGTTGAGGTCGACCAGCAACTGGCGCGCCAGGTGCAGACCCTCTTCGATGTGAAACGAATCGTCCATGCGCGGGTCGTTGATCAAGCCCTTCCAGCCCACAGTGGTGCGTGGCTTTTCAAAATAAACCCGCATCACAATGAACAATTGGTCTTTCAATTCTTCCGCCAGCACCTTGAGGCGTTGCGCGTAGTCCCTGGCGGCGACCAAGTCGTGGATCGAGCAGGGGCCAACCACCACCAGCAAACGCGGGTCCCGCCCCTGCAGGATGTTGGCCACCACAGAGCGTGCAGCGCTGACGGTTTGCATGGCGCGCTCACTGGCGGGCACGGCGTCGTGTAATGTGGCAGGAGGCAGCAGGGTTTGCTGCGACAGCACGTTCAGGTTTTCAAGGGCGGTTGGGAAAGTCATGATATTTTTTTACTCGAGGCTGTCGGTCAGACCCATTTTAGGAGTCCGTACCAGTCGGAGTATGCTTTGGCTTTCTTAAACCTGTCGCACCATGAACTCCACCATTTCCTTGATCGGCGCTCCCACCGACATCGGTGCCGGCAGTCGCGGCGCCAGCATGGGACCGGAAGCCCTGCGCGTGGCCAACATCGTTTCGGTGCTGCAAAGCCACGGCCTCGAAGTGCAGGATCGCGGCAACCTGAATGGCCCGCACAACCCCTGGCTGCCACCTGTCGACGGCTACCGCCATCTGGCGCAAGTTGCCGCGTGGAACCAGACTGTGTTTGATGCCGTGTATGCCGAACTGCAGCAAAACCGCCTGCCGATCCTGCTGGGTGGCGACCACTGCCTGGGCCTGGGGTCAATCAGTGCGGTGGCGCGCCACTGCCGCGACAGCGGCAAGAAGCTGCGCGTGTTGTGGCTGGATGCCCATGCCGACTTCAACACCAGCACGCTCACCCCGAGCGGCAACCTCCACGGCATGCCGCTGGCCTGTTTGTGCGGCTACGGCCCGGAGGTGCTGACCCGGATCGGTGGCCAGGTGCCGTTGATGAAGGTGAAAAACGTCTGGTGCATGAGGCCGGACTGGAAGTCTTTGACATGCGTTACATCGACGAGATGGGCATGCGCGCCGCCATGGAACTGGCGCTCGCCCTGGTCGACGCCAATACCCACCTGCATGTGAGTTTTGACGTCGACTTTCTCGACCCCGACATCGCCCCAGGCGTGGCCACCACGGTGCGAGGCGGCCCGACCTACCGCGAGGCACAGCTGTGCATGGAAATGATTGCCGACACCGGCCGCCTGGCGTCGCTCGACGTGATGGAACTCAATCCGGCCCTCGATGTGCGCAACCGCACCGCCGAAGTGGCGGTGGACCTGATCGAATCGTTATTTGGCAAACGCACGCTGATGCGCAAGGCGGTCTAGTGCCGGGCGCCAAAAATGGCAGTCCCGACCCGCACCATGGTGCTGCCCGAGGCAATGGCAGCCTCCAGATCGGCGCTCATGCCCATCGACAGGGTATCGAGTCCGAGTCCTTGCGCATTCAAGGTGTCGAACAACTCTTTTGCCCTTTTGAAGACCCTGCAGGCCGCGTCAAAGTCGGGCGCAGGTTCCGGAATACACATCAAGCCACGCAGGCACAAACGTGGCAGATGAGCCACCGCCTGTGCCAGCGCCAGCGCGTCTTCAGGCGGCACGCCTGACTTGGTGGGCCCGCCATCAACATTGACCTGAATACACACCTGGAGCGGCGGCAAGGCGGCCGGGCGCTGTTCGCTCAGGCGTTGGGCAATCTTGAGGCGGTCCACCGTGTGCACCCAGTCAAAGTGTTCCGCCACCGGCCGTGTCTTGTTGCTCTGAATCGGCCCGATGCAGTGCCACACCAGCGGCAGTTGCCGCAGCGAGGCGATTTTTTCCACCGCCTCCTGGATGTAATTTTCGCCAAACCAGGTCTGGCCAGCCTCGAAGGCCTCCTGCACCGCGTCGGCACCAAAAGTTTTGGAAACTGCCAGCAGCGTCACCGCGTCTGCGGGGCGCCCAACCGCTTGGCAGGCACCGCGGATGCGCTCACGCACGGCGCCGAGTTGTGTTGAAATCTTGGTCATAATTACCGAGAGTAACAAACAAAAGGGAAACCTGTGGACATTACACAATTGCTGGCCTTCAGCGTCAAGAACAAGGCGTCAGATTTGCATTTGTCGGCTGGCCTCCCACCCATGATCCGGGTGCATGGCGACGTGCGGCGCATCAATGTGGAACCGCTGGACCACAAACAAGTGCACGCCATGGTTTATGACATCATGAACGATGCGCAGCGCAAACGTTACGAAGAGTTTTTGGAGATCGACTTTTCGTTCGAGATCGAAGGCTTGGCGCGTTTCCGGGTCAACGCCTTCAACCAGAACCGCGGCGCAGGTGCAGTGTTTCGTACCATTCCCAGCAAGATCCTGACGCTCGAACAGCTCAATTGTCCGCCGATTTTTGCCGAGTTGGCGCTCAAACCGCGCGGCATGGTGCTGGTGACCGGCCCCACCGGTTCCGGCAAGTCCACCACGCTGGCTGCCATGGTGAACTACCTCAACGAAAACGAGTTTGGCCACATCCTGACCGTGGAAGACCCGATTGAATTCGTCCACGAATCCAAAAAATGCCTGGTCAACCAGCGCGAGGTGGGGCCCCACACGCAGAGCTTTGCCTCCGCCCTCAAGTCGGCGCTGCGCGAAGACCCGGACGCGATTCTGGTGGGTGAAATGCGCGACCTCGAGACCATCCGTCTGGCCATGACCGCAGCCGAAACCGGGCACCTGGTGTTTGGCACCCTGCACACCTCCAGCGCGGCCAAAACGATTGACCGGATCATTGACGTGTTTCCCGCCGCTGAAAAGGAAATGATCCGCGCCATGCTCAGCGAATCGCTGCAGGCCGTGATTTCGCAAACCCTGTGCAAGACCAAGGACGGGCAGGGCCGGGTCGCCGCGCATGAAATCATGTTGGGCACCAGCGCCATCCGCAACCTCATTCGCGAGGCCAAGGTGGCGCAAATGTACTCAACCATCCAGACTGGCAACAATGTCGGGATGCAGACCCTCGATCAAAACCTGACCGACCTGGTGCGGCGCAACATCATCAGCCCCGCCGAGGCTCGCTCCAAGGCCAAAACGCCGGAAAACTTCCCGGGCTAAACATGCCCCCACGCTTGTCACTGCGTGTACTGCACTGCCCCCCGTGGGGGCTGTTTCGGCTAGGGGCGGCCTGGCGCCGAAATGCCTTTTGTCCGACTTCAATTTAACGGGATTTACCATGGAACGCGATCAAGCCACTTCTTTCATCACCGACCTGCTCAAGCTGATGACCAGTCGCGGTGGCAGCGACCTGTTCATCACCGCGGAGTTCCCGCCCGCCATCAAAGTCGATGGCAAGGTCACCAAGGTGTCGCCCCAACCCCTCAACGAGGGCCACACGCTGGCGCTGGCGCGCTCCATCATGAACGACAAACAGGTGGCCGAGTTCGAACGCACCAAGGAGTGCAACTTTGCCATCGCACCGCCTGGCCTGGGTCGTTTCCGGGTCAACGCCTTCATGCAACAAAGCAAAGTGGGCATGGTGTTGCGGACCATTCCCATGACCCTGCCCAGCATTGAGAGCCTCGGTCTGCCACCGGTGCTGAAAGAGGTGGTCAATACCAAGCGCGGCCTGTGCATCCTGGTTGGCGCCACCGGCTCCGGCAAGTCCACCACGCTGGCGGCCATGGTGGACTGGCGCAACCAATCCACCTATGGCCACATCATCACGATCGAGGACCCGATTGAATTTGTCCATCCGCACAAGAATTGCGTGGTCACGCAGCGCGAGGTGGGCATTGACACCGACACATGGGAAGCTGCGCTGAAAAACACCCTGCGCCAGGCGCCCGACGTGATCTTGATGGGTGAAATCCGCGACCGCGAGACCATGGAGCACGCCGTGGCCTTCGCCGAAACCGGCCACCTGTGCCTGGCCACGCTGCACGCCAACAGCGCCAACCAGGCCTTGGACCGGATCATCAACTTTTTCCCTGAAGAGCGCCGTGCCCAGCTCTTGATGGACCTGTCACTCAACCTCAAGGCGCTGGTGTCGCAACGCCTGATTCCCAAGCAGGACGGCAAAGGGCGCCTGGCCGTGGTCGAGATCATGCTCAACTCGCCACTGATTTCCGACCTGATCTTCAAGGGGGAGGTGGCCGAAATCAAGGAGATCATGAAAAAGAGCCGCAACATCGGCATGCAAACCTTTGACCAGGCGCTGTTCGACGCCTATGAATCCAACCAGATCACTTATGAAGATGCGCTGCGCAATGCCGACTCAATGAACGATTTGCGCCTGCAGATCAAACTCAACAGCCAGCGCGGCAAAAACCAGGACTTGAGTTCCGGCACCGAAAACTTCACCATCGTTTGACGACCCCACAACACGCTGCCCGCATGTACACAAAAACCTACGAATCCACACCTGCCAGGCGGGTTGCCTTTTTGGGCCTTGGTGTGATGGGTTATCCCATGGCCGGTCACCTGGCGCACGCCGGCCATCAGGTCACGGTCTACAACCGCACAGAGGCCAAGTCCGACGCCTGGTGTGCCGAATACGCGGCCGCCACCGGTCACAACCGTCGTTTGCAGCAGGCCACCACACCGCGCCAGGCGGCACAGGACGCCGACCTGGTGTTCTGTTGTGTCGGCAACGACGACGATTTGCGTAGCGTCGTACTGGGCGCCGATGGCGCTTTTGCAGGCATGAAGGCGGGCGCCGTGCTGGTGGACCACACCACCGCCTCAGCCAATGTCGCGCGCGAACTCCATGACGTGGCCGGAACCCTGGGCCTGCATTTTGTCGATGCGCCGGTATCAGGCGGCCAGGCGGGTGCCCAAAACGGTGTTCTCACCGTCATGTGTGGCGGTGACCCCGCGGCTTTCGAAGCCGCACAACCCGTGGCCATGGCGTATGCCAAGGCGTTCACTTATCTGGGTAACAGCGGCGCAGGACAACTGGCCAAAATGGTCAATCAGATCTGTATTGCCGGTCTGGTCCAGGGTCTGGCCGAAGCCATTGCCTTTGGCGAGAAGGCCGGGCTCAACATGAACCAGGTTCTTGACGTGATCGGCAAGGGTGCGGCGCAGAGCTGGCAAATGGACAACCGTGGCAAAACCATGGTGGCCGGCAAGTTCGACTTCGGTTTTGCCGTGGACTGGATGCGCAAGGACCTCGGGCTGGTGCTCGACGAGGCCAAACGCAACGGAGCCCGCCTGCCCGCCACCGCCCTGGTCGATCAGTTTTATGGTGATGTCCAACAAATGGGCGGCAGACGCTGGGATACATCCAGCCTGATCAAGCGCCTGAAATAGCTTCCCCCTGAGCCGCGCCTGCTTGGCGCGTCTTCCCCTCAAGGGGACAACACCAGCGGCCCGGCAAAGCCGGTTCCACGGTGTTCTGGGCTAAACCTTCGGAACTCGAACTTATTTGGCAGGGCTTGCCTTGGTCTCGTTGGCTGCCGGCTTGGGCAACAGGTTGCGCAGTTCGTCTTCGCTGATGATCTCGAACACACGCACCACCTTTTGCACGCCCGAGCTGCTGCGGGTGATTTCAGTGGCACGGTCGGCTTCACGCTGGGTGACACGGCCCATCAGGTAGGTGGTACCACGCTCCGTGACCACCTTGAAGGCATTGGCAAATAGGTCTTTGGCATCCACCAGCGCGGCTTTGACACGACCGGTGACCAGGGTGTCCGAAGAGCGTTGTGTCAACGTGGCATTGCCCAGCACCGCCAGTTCATTCACCACCAACTGGACGTTGTCAACACGTGTCACGATTTGCTCGACCAACTGCTTGTCTTGCGCGCTCGGGACCTCGCCGGTCAACAACACGCGACGGTTGTAGCTGGTGACGTTGATGTGCCCGCGTTCGCCCAGGTTGTCACGAATGCGACCGGCAGCGCGCAACTCGATACCCTCGTCTTCAAGTTGCGCTCCGGAAGTGCGCCGGTCGGTCGCGACCAGCGAGCCCATGACCGCGCCGCCCACCACGATCGGTGCGCAAGCACTCAGCGTAGTGCCGAGAACAGCACCAACGAGCATCACGGAAAGAAGTTTTTGACTGACAAATTTCATGAGGTCTTCCTAATCACCAAGTAACAGGGTATCAACCGCATCGCACAGGCAATGCAGGGTAAGCAAATGAACTTCCTGGATGCGCGCGGTGCGCTCATGCGGCACACAGATGTGCACATCGGTGTCACGCAGCGCCTGCACCATCTTGCCGCCGCCACGTCCACTCAGACCGATGACCACCATGTCGCGTTCATGCGCAGCCTCGATGGCTGCCAGCACATTGGCCGAATTGCCGCTGGTGCTGATCGCCAGCAACACGTCGCCGGGTTGGCCCAAAGCACGGACCTGGCGCGAAAACACGTGGGTGAAATCGTAATCATTGGCAATGGCGGTCAGGATCGAGCTGTCGGTGGTCAGGGCGATGGCCGCCAACTCGGGGCGATCGCGTTCGAAGCGGCCGACAAATTCGGCGGAAAAATGCTGTGCATCAGCTGCCGAACCACCATTGCCACAACTCAGCACCTTGCCACCGCTGGTGACACAGGCCATGAGCGCCTGCACGGCGTCGGCAATGACTTGACTGAGCAGCGGGGCGGCCTGGTATTTCAGGTCGGCACTGTCAATGAAATGTTGTTGAATACGTTGTTGCAGCATGGCCGCAATGATACCCGCGCCGGCCCTGCGCTGGTCTGCTTCATGTACTGACAAACCCCATCGTTGCAAAGTCTTACATTCACCCGGCATCAAAGGCACCTGGCAGCCATTCGATACCGTCTGTCTGGACCGCCACCACATCAAAGCGGCAAGGCGGCATTGTCCGCAGCCGCAGCAGGTAATGGCGTGCTGCGAACACGATGCGTCGTTGCTTGGTCCGGCTGACGCTGGCGGCTGCCCCGCCATGGCTGTATGAGGTACGTTGACGTACTTCGACAAAGACACAGGTGCCATCGGGCGCACACATGATCAGGTCGATTTCGCCACCACCGCGCCCCGGGGTTCGATAATTGCGCTCAAGCAGACGCAGACCGGCATGCTGCAAATGCGCCAGCGCCAGATCTTCAGCCCTGTCGCCCAGCTGTTTGGTGCTGGGCGACTGCGCTGCCAACCCTGTTTTGACAAGAGGTATACCCATTGACTTCAAGCTCCTTGACTCCGGTGAGCGCCAACTTCGCCCAGGCCCTGCAGGCAGCGCAACAGGCCTGTGGCCAGCAAAATTACCCGCGCCGTGCCTTGTATGTGGTGGCCACACCCATTGGCAACCTGGCAGATATTAGCCTGCGCGCCCTGCATGTGCTGCAACTGGCCGATCTGATCGCCTGCGAGGACACGCGTCACACCCAGGCATTGCTGCGTGCCTACGGCATCGACAAGCCACCGACGCAAATGCTGGCGCTGCACCAGCATAACGAGGCGCAGGCCGCGCAAGCCGTGCTGGAGCGCTTGCGCCAGGGCCTGCGCGTGGCCTATGTGAGTGATGCCGGCACACCCGCCATCAGCGACCCCGGTGCCCGGCTGGTGGCCGAGGCGCGCCAAGCGGGGTTACAGGTGCTGCCACTGCCCGGCGCCAGCAGCATCACCACCGTGCTCAGTGTGGCCGGTCTCACCTTGGATGCCCAACACCCCGATGGCTTTGTTTTTGCCGGTTTTTTGCCGAGCAAGTCTGGTGAACGCAACACAGCGGTGCAGGCGCTGGCCCAGGAGCCCCGCGCCGTGGTGCTGCTGGAGGCGCCGCACCGGATCGAGGCGCTGGCCACGGCGCTTGCCGTTCTGGGGACACGCACAGTCACGGTCGGGCGCGAGCTGACCAAGCAGTTCGAGGAAATTGCCACCTTGGCTGCCCAGGATGTTCCGGCCTGGCTGGCCCAGGACAGCAACCGCCTGCGCGGCGAATTTGCGCTGGTGCTGCACCCGGCGCCATCAAGCCTTGCCAGCGGCCCCGACAGCCGCGTGTTGCAATTGCTGCTGGCCGAGTTGCCCCTGAAAACCGCCGTCAAACTGGCGGCCGAGATCACCGGCGAGTCGCGTAATGCCTTATACGAATTGGCGCTGGAGCTAAAAGGCAAAACAGCCTGATTGGCACAGCCGCTGTGGCGCACCACATACGTTAGCCCGCCATGGACTCGGCCTGGATGGCCGTCAGCGCGATGGTAAAAACAATGTCATCCACCAGTGCGCCGCGCGACAAATCATTCACCGGCTTGCGCAGACCCTGCAACATCGGGCCCACCGACACCACATTGGCCGAGCGCTGCACCGCCTTGTAGGTGGTGTTGCCGGTGTTGAGGTCGGGAAAAACAAAAACCGTGGCCTGACCGGCCACCGCACTGCCCGGCGCCTTTTGGGCGGCCACGTCGCGCACCGCGGCCGCGTCGTATTGCATCGGACCGTCGATCACCAGTTCGGGCCACTGCGCGCGTGCCAGCTCGGTGGCAGCACGTACCTTTTCCACGTCATCACCCGATCCGGAGGCGCCGGTGCTGTAGCTGATCATGGCAACTTTGGGGTCGATACCGAAGGCCCTGGCACTGTCGGCACTCTGCTTGGCGATTTGCGCCAGTTCTTTGGCTGTCGGGTCGGGGTTGATGGCGCAATCGGCATACACCAGCACCTGTTCTGGCATGAGCATGAAGAAACAGGACGAAACGATGGTTGACCCCGGTGCCGTCTTGATCAATTTCAATGCGGGTCGCACCGTATTGGCCGTGGTGTGCACCGCACCGCTGACCAGGCCATCGACCTCGTCAAGTGCCAACATCATGGTGCCGAGCACGACGTTGTCTTCCAGTGCGATCAGCGCCTGGCTCGGTGTCATGCCCTTGCCTTTGCGCAGTTCCACCATGGGTTCGACATAACGCTCGGCGATCTGGCCAGGCTCAAGAATTTCAAGCCCGGGCGGCAATTCAAGCCCCAGCGAGTCGGCAACCGACTGGATCAGCTTGCGCTGCCCCAACAACACGCAACGCGCAATTCCCTTCTGGGTGCAGATCACCGCGGCACGAATAGTGCGTGGTTCATCCCCTTCCGGCAGCACGATACGTTTGTTGGCGGCGCGCGCCTTCTGGATCAGCTGGTAACGAAAGGCGGGCGGCGACATGCGAGGTGATGCGGCAAGTTCCAGTCCGGCGCAAATCGCATTGCCGTCCAGTTGTTCTGCCAGGCTGTCGATCACGGTGTCCATGCGGCTCAAATCGTCCCGCGGCACCGCCAGCGGCAAACGGCTGATGCGGGCGGCAGTTTCATAACTGTCGCCATCGGTGCGCAATACCGGCAAGCCACTGTGGAACGCGCGCGAACCAAAACGCTCGATCCGCGGGCTGATGAAACTGTGATGGGTCAGCACCAGACCGGCCAGCTCGATGCCATTGCTCTCGGCCAGGGCGGTGGCGAGGATGACGTCGTCGCGGTCGCCGGCACTGATCACCAGCGCTCCCGGCTTCAGGCGCGGAATCACTTCGTTGACGGAACGGGCAGCCAGCACCGTGTCCAGCACGCGCCGGGTGCTGATCTGGCCTTCAATCATCACCTCCGCGCCCAGATGGCGGGCCACGTCGATGGTGCGTGGCGATGACAGTGCCGGATTGTTCTCGATCACGCCCCAGATCGGCACGCCATCCAGCTGCCGGGCCACCGCAACTTTGTCGAAGTCGGCCGCCGCGCGGTTAAAGATGACGCCCACCACATGGCGTCCGGCCTGGCGCACCTGGGCAATCAGGTAACTGGTCTGGGCAATGCCCTCGGCGTCAGCTCCGCTGGCAGCCAGCACCACGTCCGCCTGCAGGCTTCGGGCGATGTCGGCCGACAGGCGCGGAATGAAGGCCCGGCTCGGGTCGGCCTGCATGCCTTCGACCACCAGCACGTCGGCGCCCTCTGTTGCCGACATGGCCAGGCTGACAATGTCCTCAAGCAGTTCATCCGTTTTGCCACTGGTGACAAACTGTGTCACCAGGTTCATGGGCAATGGGTCGGGTGTGCTCGCCACCTTGCAGATATCGCGCGCAAACAACACGGAAGGTTCGGTGTCCGGTGTGTGCTTGGTGACGGGTTTGACAAACCCGACCTTCAGGCCACGCCGTTGCAGGGCCCGCAGGAGACCGAGTGAAACCGAAGTGAGGCCGACGTTGGGTTGTGTCGCCGCAACAAAATACGAACGCATGAGGGAACTCCGCTGGTTATCGCAAAGACTCCAGTGAACTGAAGTGGAAATCGTGCAACGCATCATAACCTGACCTAGGGTTAACCCTAGGATTGGGGCGTGGATTTGTGGCGTCCTTGACGCATGAATGCGCTCATTTTGCGGCAATGCTGCGCTGTTTGTATGGCCGGCCAGCTAGGCATCACAAAATCGCCATGTGACTGAAGTGAAACGACAATCGGGCCACGATTGAAACGAGGTTAGCCATGAAACAAGTAAAAAGAATTGCCGTCATCGCCGGTGACGGAATTGGCAGGGAAGTGATGCCCGAGGGTCTGCGTGTGTTGCAGGCTGCCAACCAGCGCTTTGGCTTGGGTCTGACATTTACCGATTTTGACTGGGCGCATTGTGACTATTACCTGACGCACGGCAAGATGATGCCCGACGACTGGAAACAGCAACTGGCCGGGTTTGACGCCATCTATTTCGGCGCCGTGGGCTGGCCTGCCACCGTGCCGGATCACATTTCCCTGTGGGGATCGCTGCTGAAATTCCGCCGCGAGTTTGACCAATACATCAACCTGCGACCCGTGCGTTTGTTTGACGGTGTGCCTTGTCCGCTGGCAGGGCGCAAGCCCGGTGACATCGAGTACCTGGTTGTGCGCGAAAACACCGAGGGCGAATACACGTCGCTGGGCGGCATCATGTACGAGGGCACCGAGCGCGAGGTGGTGATCCAGGAATCGGTCTATTCGCGCCATGGTGCCGACCGACTGCTCAAATACGCGTTTGAGCTGGCGCAAAGCCGTCCGCGCAAACACCTGACACTGGCGACCAAGTCCAACGGGATTGCGATCGCCATGCCTTGGTGGGACAAACGCGCCGATGCCGTGGGCAGCGATTACCCCGAAGTGACGCTCGACAAGCAACACATCGACATCCTGTGCGCCCGTTTTGTCTTGCAACCCGGACGATTTGACGTGGTGGCCGCCACCAACCTGTTTGGCGACATCCTGTCGGACCTGGGGCCGGCCACCACCGGCACCATAGGCCTGGCACCTTCGGCCAACCTGAACCCCGAGCGTAATTTCCCGTCCTTGTTTGAACCGGTGCATGGCTCGGCACCGGACATTTACGGCAAGAACATCGCCAACCCGGTCGCCATGGTCTGGTCGGGCGCGCTGATGCTGGACTTCCTGGGTCATGGCCAAGGTGTTTTTCGCCAGGCGCACGATGCCATCGTCACGGCAATTGAAACTGTATTAAAACAGGGGCCTCGCACACCTGACCTCGGTGGAGAAGCGTCAACAACGACGATGGGCGAGGCTTTGGCGGCACAACTGGGCGCTTGAATTCGCGGGCTGGCATGCCCGGCACTTTTACTGCGCCACAGCCACCAACTATTTGGCCTGGCTACGCTCGTACAACGGTAAAACCTTGGGCAAATTAGCCTGGATATCAGCGATGCGGGTCGTGCCGGAGGGGTGGGTCGACAACCATTGCGGTGGCGCACCCTGGCTGGCCGCCGCCATTTTTTGCCACAGGCTGATGCCGGCGCGCGGATCAAAGCCGGCGCGCGCCGCGAGCTCCATGCCCACCAGATCGGCGTCGGATTCGTCGCTTCGGCTGAACTGCAGGGTAAGCAACTGCGCGCCGTAGCTGGTCACGGTCTGTCCCAGTTGCCCGAGACCCAGCACACTGCTGAGCAAATTGGCGCCGAGGCCGGTGGCCGCATTCTTGGCCATGCGGGCTCGGGCATGCTCGCGCAGCGCATGCGCGATTTCATGGCCCATGACGGTGGCGACCTCGTCATCGGTCAACTGAAGTTTGTCCAGAATGCCGGTATAAAAAGCGATCTTGCCACCCGGCATGCAAAACGCATTGACCTGCTGGCTGCCAATCAGGTTCACCTCCCAGCGCCATTGACTGGCCCGCGGGTTCCAGCCTATCGCATGGGGAATGATACGTTGCGCAATCGCACGCAAGCGCTTGACCTGAGGATGGTTTTTGCCACCCAGCGCGTTTTTGGCGGCAGCCTGTTGCAACATCTGGGCATACTGTTGCGCGGCGGACTGCTCAACCGACTCTGCCGGCACCAGCTGGCTGAACACCGAGTTGCCGCCGACGTCCACACCTTCGCGATCACTCCCCTGCGCCAGCACCAGGCCACCAGGCCAGGCGTCGCCAGCAAGGCCATGCTCCGCAGCAGGAACCGGCGTTGGCAGCAATGGCAATCGTGGTGGCCCGTCATGGCGCTCGCAATATCCCCTACTTGATACAAACCGAACGCACCATCTTCAGGTCGGTCAGCCCCATCATGACTTTTTCCATGCCGTCCATCTTCAGGGTGCGCATGCCACCTTCGACGGCGGCCGAGAAGATGTCTGCGACGCGGGCGCGCTCCTGGATCAGCTTCTTGATGCCATCGTCGGCAATCAGCAATTCATGCAGGCCCACCCGGCCCTTGTAGCCGGTTTGCTGGCATTTGTCGCAACCCACATGGCGGTAAAACCTGATTTCGCCACCATCGCCAAACTCGGTTTTCCAGCCTTCTATCAGACGCGCCAGCTGGGCGTCATAGTTGTCTTTCCAGGACACCGAATTTTTCAGCTCCTCGGCATATTCAACTGCAAACAGGTTCAACTCTTCGGCGTCGGGCACGTAAGACTCTTTGCAGGCACACAATTTTTTGGCCAGACGCTGGGCCAGGATACCGAGCAGGGCATCGGCAAAATTGAACGGGTCCATGCCCATATCCAGCAAGCGGGTGATGGACTCGGGGGCCGAATTGGTGTGCAGCGTCGAAAACACCAGGTGACCGGTGAGTGACGCCTCGATGCCCATGGCCACGGTTTCATGGTCACGCGACTCACCCACCATGATGATGTCGGGATCGGCCCGCAAAAAAGCACGCATCACCAGCGCGAAATCAATGCCCGCTTTTTTGTTGATCTGGACCTGGCGCAAGCCTTTCTGGGTGATTTCGACCGGGTCCTCGGCGGTCCAGATCTTGGTGTCCGGCTTGTTGAGGTGTTTCAGGATCGAGTGCAGCGTGGTGGTCTTGCCGGAACCGGTGGGTCCGCAGACATAAAACAGGCCATAGGGTTTTTCAACCGTTCTGATGACACGCTCCATGTTGTGCGGTGTCAGGCCCAGCTTGTCCAGCGGAATGGGTTCACCCGCCGCCAGGATCCGCATCACCACGTCTTCGACGCCGCCGGCGGAAGGGATGGTGGCCACACGCAGCTCAATGTCTACCGGACCGTACTTCTTGAATTTGATTTTGCCATCCTGAGGCTTGCGGCGCTCTGAAATGTCAAGATCACACATGATTTTCAGGCGCGTCACCATGGCCTGACGAAAATGCGCCGGTACCTCGATGTAGGGCTGCAACGAGCCGTCCACGCGAAAGCGCACGCCGGTTTTCATCTTGCCGGGCATGGGCTCGATGTGGATGTCGGATGCACCCTGGTGGTAGGCGTCCAGAATGATCTTGTTGACAAATTTGACGAGTTCATTGTCGGCCGCCGCCGACTCCAGCGATTCGTCATTGCCGCCCTCATCCATGGGAGAGCTGTCCATGTCGGCAAGCATGTCGGTGATGCTGCCGCTTTCGGCCTCGACACCAAAAATCTGGCCCAGGGTCTGCATGAACTCGTGGTGCGTGGTGACCCGGTAGGCAAACTTGCTGATGCGCGGATAAACCTGGGCCACGATGCGTGAGCTGCGCACGGTCTCGGGATCGAGACACATGATGACCAAACCATCGGGCGACTCTTCCAACGGGATCCAGC
Source organism: Pseudomonadota bacterium (assembly GCA_041183605.1). GTDB lineage: Bacteria > Pseudomonadota > Gammaproteobacteria > Burkholderiales > Burkholderiaceae_C > Rhodoferax. Next base: position 2,701 of record JBEGLK010000030.1, on the reverse strand, counting down.
CCTGCTCGGTGATGAACTCGCGCTTGAGTTTGCCATGCAGGTTCTCCGAGCGTACCCGGCCCTCGCTGAAGGGCTCATAGGGCACGCCGAAAAACTTGGCCAGCGAGGGCCCGATCTGGGCCGGACGCACCTGGTAATCATTGAGCAGAAGATGCTCGACGGTTTGTCCCTGCTCACGCGCCTGCTTCAGACAACTTTGCAGCTCTTCTGCCGTCATGACACCACTGGCGACCAGGTCGTCGTACTTGGTGACCATCCGGCGCACACTTTCTTCCTGCTTGCGAATGCGCTGCCGGATGGCGGTGGCCAGGGTTTTGCAGAGTTGGGTGACACCTTCTACATCGAGCTCGCTGAAGATCTGGTCATTCTTGTTGTTGATGATCTGCAGCACGCCATAAAGCGTTTTTCCCTCCAGAATCGGGGCCACCAACATTTGACGCGTGCGATAACCTGTGCGCCGGTCCACCGCCTTCAAAAACGTCAGATCCGGATGCACCTGTTTGAGGGCCTCGTCATCGTAGACATCAGGCAGATTGACCAATTTCTGACTGAAGGCAACATAACCCGCGACACTTTGCGGGCTGATGGGAAGCTTCAGGTCCTGGTTGCTGTTGAGTCCGGTCTTGACCTTGGAAACAATCGCATTGCGCTCTTCATTGACCACGTAAAGCGTCAGCCGGTCAGCATTGAACAAGGTGCAAATGTCCGCACTCGACTCGAGCATGATCTGCTCGATGTTGTCGGTCTCATGGATACGCGCCGTCACAAGCTGCAACTGCTTGTAAAAAAGTGCGTCAAGGGTCATGTTGCCATGATCCGCGCTAGGCGCTTGCTTGGAGGTGTTCATGTTTCCTTGATTCGCAGACTTGATGGACCTGGCCGACCTTTTGGATTTTGCAGTCTTGGCAGACTTGGTGGATTGTCGTGGCTTTCCAAGCTTTATCCTGATGAATAAGGCTCTGAGCCAATTGAACATCGCACTGATCAGGATAGCAAAAACTGCAACACGGTGCCACTCAAGCTGATCTGATCACCATGCTGAAGCAGGATCGGCTCCTCGCCCACCGCTGCGCCATTTAACAGGGGAACTTGTGTGCCCTCAACATGGTGCACATAATAATTTGACCCGCGCAGCGTGATGGCGGCAACCGCAACACCGGGTTTGCCAAAGGTTGTCACCGACTTGGTCAGCGGCATTTCGCGTCCGCTGGCTCCACCCGAGACCACCTTGATGCGCCCCTGGAGTTGTTTGGCGGACGGTTCTGCCAAATCAGTAAATGCCTGCGGCCAGTCGGCATCCTGCGCTGGAGCCTGTGGGTTGTCTGGCGGCGTGTCGGTGGCATCCGCCTTGGATGAAAAAATGATGCTGAAATGACCAATTTCAATCGTGTCGTTCTCTTGCAGCAGCTGTTTCTTGACCGAACGGCCGTTCACGTAAGTGCCGTTGGTGCTGTCAAGGTCTTCAATCGTCACCTGCTGACCTTCCAGAATCAGACAGGCGTGTCGGCCACTGACCGCCAGATCTTCCAGCACGACATCGTTGTTTGGTCGCCGACCCAAGGTGGTGCGATTTTTGGTGAGACTGACCTGCTTGGTGAGTTCACCGTCAAGTTTGATGGCGATTTTCGGCACAAAACCTCCTTAAAACACCTTTAATTATCCGTCAAGCCAATCCGGCAGCCGGCATTAGGCGGCGCTCGCGCCCTTGGCCTGAATCAACATCACCGTCACATTATCCCGCCCCCCTTTGGCATTGGCCAAGTGGATCAGGGCGGAGGTGCGCTGCGCGATATCTGTGGCCTGGCTCAACAGGCTGGTAATACTGGCATCGTCCACCATGTCGGTCAGGCCGTCGGAGCACATCAGGTAAAGATCACCGGCTTCGACCTGGTGCATCCGGACTTCAAGCGGCAGCCTCGATTCAACACCCAGCGCGCGGGTCAGCAGGTTGCGGCCAGGCGCCTGCGCAGCGTGGGCCGAGGTCATCAAGCCGGCATCCACCTGTTCCTGCAGCATGGAGTGGTCTTTGGTGATCTGTGTCAGTACACCACCGCGCAAACGATAACAGCGTGAGTCACCCACATGGGTCAAAAACAGCTGGTCATCATGAAAAACACCCACCACCACCGTGGTCCCCATACCTCTGTAGCCAGCGTTGGCAGTGGCCGCGCGCAGAATTTCCTGATTGGCCTTGTCAACACTGATGGCCAACAAGCGACAGAACTCATCCGCCTGCTTCAAGGCTTCACTGCGGGACAACCAGTGCGTCAACTCTGAGGCGATCAAGGTCGTAGCCATGCTGCTGGCCACTTCACCCGCGTTGTAGCCCCCCATGCCGTCGGCCAGCACCGCGATGCCACAGCTTTTGTCAAACAGGAAGCAGTCTTCGTTGTTGGAGCGTGTCAAGCCGGGATCAGTTTGTGCGTGGAAGTCGTAGTTCATAGTGAGGTCTTTGGATCGGTCGTCATTTTCACGCATGTCACCGCTGCAACACAAATCGATGGCCAAGGCGCCGGTCGACCCCATAAACAGGAAAGCCGGATTGTCCGATCAGGACATCCGGCTCGGGGCTTTGACCTGGTCAAAAGCCTGGTCTCATCGACAGCCCAATCTCACAACATGGCCTTGAGCAGCTTGGCCATCTCGGAAGGATTGCGCGTGACCTTGAAGCCACACTCTTCCATCACCGAGAGTTTGGCCT
>JBEGLK010000029.1:0-11564 GCA_041183605.1 Pseudomonadota bacterium | reverse complement strand
AGCCTGTGGTGGTGGTGTCTGCTGCACTGATTGGACTTGTGTTGTATCCACTGTTCCATGCCTGAACTCAAGGCGGCCTGTCCTTGATCCCCCGCCATGACAGACCATTTCTAAATGGATAAAAACGTTGCTTACGCCCTTGGCGCCGCCGCCTTGTTTGGTGCCAGCACCCCGTTTGCGAAACTTCTGACCGGTGACATGCCGCCGGTCCTGCTGGCCGGCCTGCTGTATCTGGGCAGCGGGCTGGGGCTGACGCTTGCACGGCTGGTCCGTGACGGCGGCTTCAAATCTTCGGGCCTGCCAAAGCACGAATGGCCATGGCTGCTGGGCGCGATTTTTTTTGGTGGCATTGTCGGGCCGGTGGCCTTGATGTTTGGGCTGGTCTCAACCCCTGGGTCCACTGCTTCGCTGTTGTTGAACCTGGAGGCCGTGCTGACTGCCGTCATCGCGTGGTGGGTGTTCAAGGAAAACGCCGACCGGCGCATCGTGTTCGGCATGTTGGCCATCGTGGCCGGTGGTGTCGCTTTGGGATGTCAGACCGATTCGAGCGCCAGGTCCGGTTTTTGGGGTCCGGTCTTGGTTAGTTTTGCTTGCCTGTGTTGGGCGATTGACAACAACCTCACACGCAAAGTGTCGGCGTCGGATGCACTTTTTATTGCCGGACTCAAGGGGGTGATCGCCGGCACGGTGAACACGGCGCTGGCCCTCAGTTTGGGTGCCACCTTGCCAGACTTTGCAAGCTTTACCGCGACGCTGGCCGTCGGTCTTTTGGGTTACGGCATCAGTCTGGTGTTATTTGTTTTGGCATTGCGGGGCTTGGGTACGGCGCGAACGGGCGCGTACTTTTCAACGGCACCCTTCATTGGGTCGGTTGTGGCCTTGTTTGTTTTTCCTGAGTCCACGTCACCGGCATTCTGGATGGCCGCCGCACTGATGGGGTTCGGGGTGTGGCTGCACCTTACCGAACGTCACGTCCATGAACACCAGCATGAGGTGCTGGAACACGACCATGTGCATGTTCACGACGAACACCATCAACATGCACATCAATTTGAATGGGTGGCAGGAGGCCAACACAGCCACCTGCACAAGCATCTTGCCATCAGGCACAGCCACCCGCATTACCCCGACATTCATCACCGGCACCGCCACTGATTCTTCAGTGAGAACGGTGCGGGTCGATCCAGTTTTTGGCGTCGTTGAGCACCGGGTGCCACACCAGCAGGAGCAACAGGATGGCCAGCGGCACAGTGGCGATGTAACCGATTGCCTTGAAGCCAACGGCACCGAGCAGTCCGCCAATGAAAAAGCTCCCGATCAGCCTGGCCAGCAGGCCCAGTTTTTGGCGATTGGCACGCACCAGGGTGTCGCGGGTCAGGCGGTTGATGTAGAACAATTTGCCCAATTCGATGCCAAGGTCGGTGACCAGACCGGTGACATGGGTGGTGCGGATCTCGGCGTGGGAAATTTTGGTTATGACGGCATTTTGCAAGCCCATGATGAAGCACAACACCAGCACCGTCAGAGGGACAAAAAGCACGCCGGAAACACTGATGCCGGAGCCGAACAAGCCAAACAACAGCAGCAGGGCGGCCTCCAGCAGCAAGGGACGGCCGTAGGCGCTTTGCAAGTTGCGGCGCAGTCCCCAGTTGACCATCCACGCGCTGGTCATGGCGCCGCCAAGAAAGGCCAGCAGTGACAAGAACGCCGCGAACGCCAGATAGATCTGCCCCGTGACCAGGTTGTCCGCCACAGAAGACAGCATACCCGTCATGTGCGAGGTGTATCGTCCCACTGCCAGAAAACCACCGGCGTTGGTGGCCCCCGCCACAAAACACAGTGTGATGCCCAGGTGCAGGTTGCTCTGGGCAGTGCGTTGAACCGCCGTCCAGCCGCGCAGCAGGGGAATCATGTGGCCCTTGGGCTCAGTGCACCCGCATGCCGGGCTGGGCGCCGGGGAAGGGCTCCAGCACATAGATGCCGGGCTGGGCCTTTTCGTCGGCGTGGCTGGCGGCCAGCACCATGCCCTCGCTGATGCCAAACTTCATCTTGCGCGGTGCCAGGTTGGCCACCATCACGGTGAGTTTGCCGACCAGTTGCTCGGGGCTGTAGCTGCTGGCAATGCCACTGAACACATTGCGCAGCCTGGGTTGGCCGGCATCGTCTGTTTCGCCCACGTCCAGCGTCAATTGCAGCAGCTTGGTCGAACCCGTCACCGCCTGGCAGTCGACAATTTTGGCGATGCGCAGGTCGATCCTGGCAAAGTCGTCGATGCCGATGGTGGGGGCCAGAGCCTCGCCGCCAGGGTGGGCGATTTCTTTTGGCGCAGCGACCGGTTCAGGGGCTTCAAACAGGGCTTCCAACTGTTTGATGTCAACACGTTGCATCAGGTGTTGGTAGCTGCCAATCACATGGCCGGCGGGCATGGGCTGGCTGATGTTGGCAAAGCTCAGCGGCTCGATTTTCAGGAAGGCTTCCACCTGTGTCGCCAGCGCCGGCAACACCGGCTTGAGGTAACAGCTCAGGATGCGGAAGGCCTTGATACACACGGTGCAGACGTCCTGCAGGCGCGCTTCCTGGTCGGGCTTCTTGGCCAGGTCCCAGGGCTTGTTGGCGTCCACGTAGGCGTTGACCTTGTCTGCCAGCAGCATGGTTTCACGCAGTGCCTTGGCGTATTCACGAGCCTCGTACAAGGTTTCGATGGTGCCAGCTTCGTTGCGCAACTGGTGTAAGAGCGCGGCGCCGTCCTCCGACACCTCACCGAGTTTGCCCTCGAAGCGTTTGCTGATGAAGCCAGCGGCGCGCGACGCGATGTTGATGTACTTGCCGATCAGGTCGCTGTTGACACGAGCCATGAAGTCGTCGGCGTTGAAGTCGATGTCCTCGTTGCGCGCCGAAAGCTTGGCAGCCAGGTAATAACGCAGCCATTCGGGGTTCATGCCCAGGCTCAGGTACTTGAGCGGGTCCAGCCCGGTGCCGCGGCTCTTGCTCATCTTCTCGCCGTTGTTGACGGTCAGGAAGCCATGCACAAAGACGTTGTCAGGTGTCTTGCGGCCGCTGAAATGCAGCGTGGCGGGCCAGAACAGCGTGTGAAAGGTCACGATGTCCTTGCCGATGAAGTGGTACTGCTCCAGCGCCGGGTTGGCCATGTAAGCCTCGTAGTCCACGCCTCGTTTGTCCAGCAGGTTTTTCAGCGAGGCAAGGTAACCGATTGGCGCGTCCAGCCAGACGTAAAAGTACTTGCCTGGCGCGTCCGGGATCTCGATGCCGAAGTAGGGCGCATCCCGGCTGATGTCCCAGTCGCCCAGACCTTCACTTTGGGTGCCGTCCGGGTTGGTGCGCACGGTGAACCATTCCTTGATCTTGTTGGCCACCTCGGGCTGCAACTTGCCGTCCTGTGTCCACTGCTCCAGAAAGGCCACGCAGCGCGGGTCGGACAGCTTGAAGAAAAAGTGTTCCGAGCTTTTGAGTTCGGGTTTGGCGCCGGAGAGTGCCGAGTAGGGGTTGATCAGGTCGGTCGGTGCATAAACCGCGCCGCAGTTTTCGCAGTTGTCGCCATATTGGTCCTTGGCGTGGCACTTGGGGCACTCACCCTTGATGAACCGGTCTGGCAGGAACATGTTTTTCTGCGGATCGAAAAATTGCTCGATGGTTCGGCTCTCGATCAGCGAACCGTCCTTGTTGTCACGCAGGTCACGGTAAATCTGGCGCGCCAGTTCGTGGTTTTCCGGGGCATCGGTGCTGTGCCAGTTGTCAAAACTGATGTGAAAACCGTCGAGGTACTGCTTGCGCCCGGCGGCAATGTTGGCGACGAACTGTTGCGGCGTGAGACCGGCCTTTTCGGCAGCAATCATGATCGGCGCGCCATGCGTGTCGTCGGCACCACAGAAGTCCACGGCGTTGCCCATCATGCGCTGGTGCCGTACCCAGATGTCGGCCTGGATGTACTCCATGATGTGGCCGATATGGAAATTGCCATTGGCGTAGGGCAGGGCGGTGGTGACGAAGAGTTGGCGAGGCATGGAATGGGCTTTCAGGACAAGGGCGCAATTTTACTCAGCCCAGTCGCAGTGGATCGCGACGCCGTTCCAGCTCGATTTCCTGGGCAGTTGGAGCCGCCGGGGAGCTTGCGCCGGGGTCAGTCCAGTTGAAAAAGCGGCAGATTTCTGCGCGCTGGCGCATGGCGTCGGCATAACCCAGTGCCATCAGTTCCTGGGTGTAACCGGGCTCGAACAACAGGTAGCTGGCCAGCGCGGCGCCTTTGATGTCAGCGGCTTGCGAAGACACACCGACGCCGCCCAGCAGGGTGCGCACCGCCTTGGGTAATTCATCGACATGGCGCGCGGCAATTTGGTCGAGCCGTTGTGACGGTGAAATCAGCAGCAGGTTCACCGGCCGCAGATGGCTGGCGCTGCGCGATTCGGGCGGCACCAGGCTCAGGGTCTGGTTGATGCGACGGATGCGTTCCACATCCACCGACAGTGCATCGAGAAAAATGCTCGACAGGGCGTGACCGGCAATTTGTGCCACGGTCGGGTAAAGCGCAGCCGGCATCTCGGTGGGTTGGGTCCTGGGTTCATGCATCAGGCCGGCGCCGATCACACAGACGCGCTCGGCGCCCAGGTGGATGGCAGGTGCGACCGGCGCCGTCTGGCGCATGGAACCATCACCAAAATACGCCATTTGCCCCTCGATGGGCAGGCCCATCGCAGGAAATATGAAAGGAATGGCGCTGGAGGCCAGCAAGTGTTCGTAGGTGATCCGGTCGCGCAGGCCGCGGCGGTTTGAGCGCACCCAGGGCGTGAGTTGTCGGTCACCCTGGAAAAAGGTGATGTGTTCGCCCGAACTGTAGCTGGAGGCGCTGACTGCCAGCGCCTGAAGATGGCCTTTGCGGATGAGCCAGGGAAGGCGTTCCAGCGGCACCCATTGTTTGAGCAATTCAGCCAGTGGCGTGTTGTCGAGCAGCGACTTGGGTTTGACCTGTCGCCATTTGGCGAGCAGCCAGCCCATGGAGAGCAGTGTTGTCCAGCTGGCGCCGCTGCGCAGCATGCTGACCGAATCTGAGCGGTACACGTCCTGCGCGTGAAAATCACGCCAGATGTGAACCAGCTTGCGCACCGTGCCGTCAAAATCATCACTGCCGCAGGCGATGGCCGCCGCATTCAAGGCGCCAGCCGAGGTGCCACCGATGATCGGGAAAGGGTTGCCATCCTTGTCTGCCGCGCAGTCACGCCGCAGATCCGCGATGGCCTCCAGTACCCCTACCTGGTAGCCGGCGCGTGCACCGCCACCAGTGAGCATCAGGCCCGTGGTCGGGGGTGGAGCGAGTGGCGATTCGGAAGGGGCAAACGGGTCGTGCGACATGACCTGATTATGAACAAGGGGCGACCCGGGTTGCCGGGCAACTTTCCATGGTTAACCCCGATAAACCGGCTCCAACAAGGTCAAACCCGGGTTGGCTAGACTCGGGGTTCATCAGGAGAAATAAATGGCAGTAGTTGAGCAGAGCGTGCTGGAAGCCCTCAAAGGCGTGATCGACCCCAATACCGGGCGTGATTTTGTGTCGAGCAAAGCCGTCAAAAATTTAACTGTGACCGACGGTGATGTGGCTTTTGACGTGACCCTGGGTTACCCCGCCAAGAGCCAGATTGCGGGCTTTCGCAAAGCATTGATAGCCGCCGCCAAAACGGTGGCTGGTGTGGCCAACGTCTCGGTCAACATCAGCAGCGACATCACCGCGCACGCGGTGCAGCGTGGCGTGGCCTTGTTGCCCAAGGTCAAGAATATCGTGGCCGTGGCCTCGGGCAAGGGCGGTGTCGGCAAAAGCACGACAGCGGTCAATCTGGCGCTGGCGCTGGCGGCCGAGGGCGCCAACGTAGGTATTCTGGACGCCGACATTTATGGCCCCAGCATTCCCATGATGATGGGCATCGAGGGGCGGCCCGAGAGTGAGGACGGCAAAACCATGGAGCCCATGGAGAACCATGGTTTGCAGGTCATGTCGATCGGTTTTCTGGTGGCACAGGACGAAGCCATGATCTGGCGCGGCCCGATGGCGACCCAGGCGCTGGACCAGTTGCTGCGCCAGACCAACTGGAAAGACCTGGACTACCTGATCGTCGACATGCCCCCGGGCACCGGCGACATCCAGCTCACCTTGAGCCAGCGCGTGCCCATGACCGGTGCCGTGGTGGTGACCACGCCGCAGGACATCGCTCTGCTCGATGCCAGAAAAGGCATCAAGATGTTTGAAAAAGTGGGTGTTCCGATTTTGGGCATCGTGGAAAACATGGCGGTGCACGTGTGCAGCAACTGTGGCCACGTTGAACACATTTTTGGCGCCGATGGTGGCAAGAAAATGGCGGCTGATTACGGCATGGACTACCTCGGTGCCCTGCCGCTCGACATGCAGATTCGCCTGCAGGCAGACAGTGGCAGGCCGACCGTGGTGTCAGACCCGGATGGCGAGGTGGCCGGGCTTTACAAGGCCATGGCGCGCAAGGTGGCTTTGGCCATTGCTGCCAAGAACAAGGATTTTTCCAGCAAGTTCCCGAGCATCAAGATCTCCAAGGAAACATAAAAAAGACGCATGCGATCCTTCCCCGACGGGTTTCGCGCGCTGGTCATCGGCGCCAGCGGCGGTATTGGCCAGGCGTTTGTGCAAGCGCTGCAAGCCAACCCGCGCTGCGCCGGTGTGGTGGGTTTGAGCCGACAGTCGGTGCCGCGCATTGACTTTGACGATGAGGCCAGCGTGGCTGACGCAGCGCAAGCGCTCGCGATCGGCGGCAAATTTCACCTCATCATCAACGCGGCGGGTTTGCTGCACAGCAATGACTTCATGCCAGAGAAAAAACTGGGCGACCTGAACTACGCGCAGCTTGAAGCGACGTTTCGCACCAATACCTTTGGCCCGGCGCTGGTTCTGCGCCACTTCAGCCCGCTGCTCGATGGCCAGCGCGGCGTGCTGGCCGTCATTTCGGCCAAGGTGGGCAGCATCGAGGACAACCGCCTGGGTGGCTGGTACAGCTACCGGGCGTCCAAGGCGGCACTCAACATGCTTTTGAAAACCTCCGCCATTGAGCTCAAACGCAGCAAGCCCACGGCGGTGCTGGTCAGCCTGCACCCCGGCACGGTCAACACCGGTTTGTCCAAACCGTTCAAGGGTGAAAAAATCGGGCGGCCGGCGTCGGTAGCCGCGCAAGACATGCTGGCGGTGCTGGACGGCTTGACGCCCGCACACTCGGGCTCGTTTGTGGCCTACGACGGCGAAGCCTTGCCCTGGTGAGCCTCGGTCATCTGGATGGCGCTGAAAGGGCAAATTGCAGCGCAATTGCCACAGCCGGTACAGCGCTCGGGGTTTTGCACTACTGATCTTTTTTTCCAGTCTTTTGTCTCAAAGGCAATCAGGCGAGGCTTGCAGGTAGAGATACAGCGGCCGCAGCCTGTGCAACGGGCTGGATCAATCCTGGCGATCTGCTTTGCCATCAAAGCCAGGGTTTGCTCAGCCCCGTCTGCGCAGCTCGCGCAGCATGAACAGATAAAGTCCTTCCACCTTGTCGCGTGCCCAGGGTGTTTTGCGCAGGAACTTCAGGCTGGACGTGACGCTGGGATCATGCGTGAAACAACGTACCGGGATGCGTTCGCCCATGCCGGCCCAGCCATAGTGGGCGCTTAATGCAGTCACCATGGCCTCCAGCGTGACGCCGTGCAAGGGGTTGCGCGGCTGCACTGGCGCAGGCTTGTGATCGGGTTTGTCTGGTGGCAAGTGGGACATGCGCCGATTTTGGCACTGCCCGGCGCTTTTCAGCGCTTGAACAAGATAGATCGTGGCGCTGGAATCGACACTTTTATTAGTGATAACCCTCAATTCGTTCGTTAATCGTATAAAAATGTTCGATAAACGAACGTTAATGAACAAAATAGTTCAAACAATTTCCGTGGAATAGGTAAAGTATCGCCACTTTCCGGGATCTGGCTGTTGATTGCAAGTACAGCCAATTCTTAAAGTCAACACAGTCCACTTACACGAGGAGACAACATGCAGGATCTGATTTCGCACCAACTGGTCAAGTACCTTGAAGACCGCGGCGTTGAGTACATTTTTGGCCTGTGTGGTCATACCAACATTGCCGTGCTGACCGCTTTGGAAAAAAGCAGCATCAAGTTCATCAATACCCGCCACGAGCAGGTGGCCTCCCACGCCGCTGACGGTTATGCCCGCGCCAAGAAAACCACTGCCGTGGTGTTGAGCCACCTCGGCCCAGGCTTGACCAATGCCTCTACCGGTGTCGCCAATGCGGCGCTCGACTCGATCCCGATGGTGGTCATTGCCGGCGACGTGCCCAGCCACTACTACGGCAAGAACCCGCACCAGGAAGTCAACCTGCATTCGGATGCCGCACAGTCTGAAATCTACCGCCCGTTCTGCAAGCGCGTGTGGCGTGTCGAGCGTGCCGACCTGTTCCCTGAAATCCTGGAAAAAGCGTTCCAGCTGGCCGAGTCTGGCCGTCCGGGTCCGGTGCTGGTGTCGGTGCCGATGGACATCTTCTCGAAGGAAGTGGACGTCGAACTGTTTGCCAAGCTGAAACTGCACACCAAGAAACTGCATACACCGTCGATTGACGACGAGCTGGCTACGCAGATCATTGAGGCGCTGGTGGCTGCCAAGCGGCCGCAACTTCACGTGGGTGGCGGCGTGGTGCTGGCCAATGCCGCGGCCGAGCTTGAGGAATTTGTCAACCACATGAGCCTGCCGGTGTCGCACAGTCTGATGGGCAAAGGTGTGTTGCCTGATGACCACCCGTTCATCCTGGGCATGACCGGTTTCTGGGGCACCAAGTTCATCAACGACAAGTGCCTGAACGCCGACCTGGTGTTCGGTCTGGGCACCCGTTTTGCCGAAGCCGATTGCAGCTCCTGGGAAAACGAGTACACCTTTGATTTCACCAAATCGAAGCTGATCCATATCGACATCGATGCCAGCGAAATCGGCCGCAATTACCCGGTGCAAATCGGCGCCGTGGCTGACCTCAAGCAGGCCTTGAAGGTCCTGAATCGCGTGGCCAAAAAGCTCTACCCGCAAGGTTTCAAGAATGACGCGCTGAAAGCCGAGATGGCTGCCAACCGCACCACGTTCAAGGCCGGACTGGTGGCGGCCCAGCAAAGCAGCGCCTTCCCGATGCGTCCGGAGCGCATCCTGGCAGACGCCCGTGCCGTGTTGCCGCGTGACGTGATCATCACCACCGACGTGGGCTGGAACAAGAATGGTGTCGGCCAGCAGTTCGACATCTACACCCCCGGCAGCATCCTGACCCCAGGCGGCTTCGCCACCATGGGTTTTGGTGCACCTGCAGCGATTGGCGCCAAGCTGGCCTGCCCGGAGCGTGTGGTCGTGTCGCTGGTCGGCGACGGTGGTTTTGGCCAGAACCCGGCCATGCTCGCCACGGCCGTAGAAAGCAATGTGCCGGTGATCTGGGTGATCATGAATAACTGCGCTTTCGGCACCATTGCCGGCCTGCAGTTGGCGCACTATGGCACCACGGTCGGTACGCTGTTCTTCAAGGACGGCGCACCGTTCCAGGCTGACTTTGCAGCGATTGCCCGCGCTTATGGCGCTGAAGGTGTGCGTGTGTCGTCTGCCGAAGAGTTCAAGCCTGCGCTCGAAAAAGCCATCGCTTCGAACCGCCCCTTCGTCATCGATGTCGCCATGCAAAACGCACCGGTGGAAACAGCGGGTCACTGGAACATCATGGACATCTACTCGCCCGGCAAGAAGGTGCACCATGCCGATACCAGCGCCATCGCTGCGGCAGGTGGCCATAAATAAGCGGTCCAACCCGTCGGAACCATCATGAAACACGCATACTCGCTGGCCCACTTGACAGCCATGGCGCTGCCGCCGGTGGATCTGATTGAAGTCGCTGCCAGAACAGGTTATGACTATGTGGGCCTGCGATTGAGTCGTGTGACCGATATCGAGCCGCTCTACCCGATCATCAGCAGCAAAACCGCCATGGCCGCCACCAAGGCTGCCCTGGCTGCCACGGGTGTCAAGGTATGGGACATTGAACTGGCACGCATGGACCCCAGCCACGATGCCGAGAGCTACATTCCCATGCTCGAAGCCACGGCTGAGCTCGGCGCACATCACGTCATTTGCCAGTTGCCCGACCCCAACCGCGAACGTGCCCATGAGCGTTTTGCCAAGCTGTGTGACTACGCCAAACCGTTGGACATCACCATCAGCCTGGAATTCCCCTGGTGGACCGAGACCGGCAACCTGGAAACCGCCACCACCGCGCTGAATGCGGTGCAACGCGACAACGCGGCCATGTTGATCGACATGCTGCATTTCTTCCGCTCCGGCTCCAGCCTGGCGGCACTGAAAGCACTGCCGCGTGAATGGTTCCAGTTCGCCCATGTCTGCGACGGTCCAAAAACCATCGCTCCCGGGCTGGAAAGCACCTTGCACGAAGCCCGCAGCCACCGCTACTTTCCAGGTGATGGCGCGTTTGGTGTCAAGGACATCCTGGCTTGCCTGCCTGACCCGATCACCTACGCACTGGAAATCCCGGGCGACGCGCTGGCGGCTGAAATCGGTTTTGAAGAATACGCCCGCCGTGCCCTGCAAACCGCCCGGAAACATCTGGATTGACCCCACCCAACTTCACACTGGAGACCTTTATGAGCACCATTCCTCCCGAACTGCAAAAAACCGCGATCAGCGCCGAACAGCGCGAAGAACTCGACAACGCCTTTGCCAAGGCGCGCGCGGCTCTGGCCATCATCGAGACCTATGACCAGGCGCGTGTTGACCGCCTGTGCCAAGCCATTGCCTGGGCTGTGTCGAACAAGAAAACCTTCACCCGTCTGGTCGCCGAAGGCATTGCCGAGAGCCGCCTGGGTGACCCGGACAGCCGCATGGGCAAACGCATGAAAATCCGCGGCATTCTGCGTGATGCGCTGCGCCAGAAGAGCGTCGGCATCATCGAGGAAATCCCGGAAAAAGGCATTGTCAAATACGGCAAACCCGCCGGTGTGATCGCCTGTATCGTGCCCACGACCAACCCCGACCTGACCCCCGCCGGCAACGCGATTTACGGCATCAAGGCGCGTGACGCGATCATCTTCTCGCCGCATCCGCGCGCCAAGAAGACCAGCTTCGAGACCGTGCGCCTGATGCGTGAAGCGCTGGAAAAAGAAGGTGCGCCGGCCGACCTGCTGCAATGCCTGACCAAGGTCAACATTCCGATGTCGCAAGCCCTGATGGCAGAGGCGGATCTGGTGATCGCCACCGGCGGCCAGCCGATGGTGCGCGCTGCCTACAGCTCGGGCACCCCGGCTTATGGCGTGGGCGCCGGCAACTCGACCATGGTGATCGACGAGACCGCCAACATCGAAGAAGCCGCCATGAACACCCGTTTGAGCAAGACCTCCGACTTCGGCTCGGGCTGCTCGGCTGACGGCAACCTGATCATCCAGGAATCGGTTTTTGACGCGATGCTGGCGCAGCTGCAAAAAGAAGGCGGTTATTTGGCCAATGAAGAAGAAAAAGCCAAGCTGCG
>JBEGLK010000028.1:0-12641 GCA_041183605.1 Pseudomonadota bacterium | reverse complement strand
GCGTTCACCATCATCCTATGCTGTTCCTGACCCTGGGCTTGTTGCTGTTTTTGGGCACACATTCCGTGCGGATCGTGGCTGATGGCTGGCGCACCCGCACCCGTGACAGCTTGGGGGCCTCGCGCTGGCGGGCGCTGTACACACTGCTGTCAATGCTCGGGTTTGTGCTGATCACATGGGGCTTTGGGCAGGCTCGCCAAGCGCCGGTGCAGCTGTGGAGCCCACCCCTGGGCCTGCGCCATCTGGCCCTGCTGCTGACCTTGTTGAGCTTCGTGTTGCTGGCTGCCACTTATGTGCCCGGCAACCGCATCAGGGCACGCATACGTCACCCCATGTCGGTCGCCGTCATGCTCTGGGCCCTGGCCCATTTGCTGGCCAACGGCAACTTGGCGCATGTCGTGCTTTTCGGCACGTTTCTGATCTGGTCTGTGCTGGTTTTCCTGGCCGCAAAGGCGCGAGATGCACGCGACGGCTCACGTTATTCAAAGGGAACCACCGGTGCCACCGGGATCACCGTGGCGCTGGGCGTGGCGCTCTGGATGGCCTTGACGCTCTGGCTGCATGGATTGCTGATCGGCGTGCGGCCTTTCGGATAGCGTCTGTCCCAACTGACTACTTGATGTTCATCACCCACTGGATCATGTACTTGGCCACAAATCCCACCATGCCAAAGGCCAAGCCCAGCATCATCACAAAAAAGCCGAATTTCCCCGCCTTGGACTCCCAGGCGAGCTGGCCAATGATGAACAACATATAGAGCATCAGTCCGCCCACGCCAAAGGTCATGCCAAAGGCGGCAATCTGTTCTTCGGAAAATCCAAACATCAGTTTGACCTCCGTTCCGGCAAAGCTGATACATCCAGCAGATCTCGGTAAGCATGCCAGCTGGCGTGTCCGAGCAGCGGCACCAGCAGCACCAGGCCGGTGAGGGCAGTGGCAAAACCCGCCAGGGTCAAGAGCATGATGAGTGCCGCCCAAAGCGCCATCGGCACCGGGTTGGCAACAAAATCACCTGCCAGCTGGTGGCAATGGCATGGTCGATGCCGATCTCGCGATCCAGCAACAAAGGAATGGTGATCACCGTGGAAGCAAAAATGGGAGCCACCAATGCACCACCCAAGGCGAGCCAGATCTCAAACAACCAACCTTCCTTGGCCAGCACCACATGGTGAACAAAAACCAGCGGTGAAGTGATCGGAACTTCCGCCAGCCAGGTGATCAGCCCGGCCGATAAAAGCACCCAAGCGGTGCCAGCCAACGCCAGCAACACGCCAAATTGCACCAGGCGCCATTGCGCATCGCCCCAAGTTTGAATACTGCCATTTTTCCAGTTGAGCCAGGTTGCGAGCACGGTCGCCAGGCTGGCTTTTTCGCCCCACTCCAGGCCCCGGCTCAAAGCATACAGACTGGTTGCCAACACCGGACCCACCAACAGAAATCCCGAAAATGCGCCCGCCAGAAACCAGAATCGCTCATGTCCCAGCCACAACATCAGGGCGCCTGCCAAGGCAATCACCAGACCGTGCAACAGACTGATCCAGCCGCAACGGGTGAGGTCATGCCACGCCCTGACCAGCCAGCACAAGGGCTGGGTCACTTCAATGCTGCGAACAAGGACCTGGTCATTGGAGCGGGTAAGTGTTTGGGCGGGTGGAGAAGCGTTGGACATGGTGGTTCAAGGATAAAAACAGGCCAATGTTGCCACACGCGGGCAGGTGGTCCGACGTGGAAGCATATAGGCAAAGGGCGACATCCGCGTGATGCGAATCCCGCCCTTCAAGGTTCACCACCAGAAAGCTGGCCTGCCAGAACTCAATTTTTGGGTTGCATCATGCCCTTGCCGCCTGGCATGCCCGTATGGGCCCGGTGGCCCTGCAGGGTCTGGGCGTCAAACACCTTTTGCTGCTCGGGCGTCAGTGCGGCATAAAACGTCTTGGTCGCCTCGGCACGTTTGTCCATGGCAGCGCTCATCTCGCCCATGCGCTGGGCGCGGAGCTCCTTCATTTTGTCAATCCGCTCCGGGGTGGTGAGTTTGGCCAGCTCAGGCATGACTGCCGGCTGGCCCATCATGCCCGCTGGCACTTTGTGGCTGGCAACAAAAGCTGCCCATGCAGGCTCCTGTGCGGGAGTGAGCTTGAGTTGCGCTTTCAAGGCAGCATGGCGCTTGTCCATCATGGCCTGCAGCCGGGCCGGATCCATCCTGCCGATCCCACGGTGGCTTATCTCATGTCCTTGCATGGCGCCATGCGCTCCCATCATGTCGCACCCGGTGCCACCCATGGGGGATTGTGAATAGGCCAGGCCAGCTGCCAACAGCAAACCGGCGACCAGAGAAATTTTCAGATTGGTTTTCATCATCATGTCCTTCAGGTTAAGACCAATGACCAAACAACGGCATCGGCGTGGAATGCAGTTTGCGCCGACCATGTGTCGTGACCATGAGGATGCGTGAAAGCTGTGTAAAGTTTTGCCAACTTAGGCGTGCGACGAAGTCATGGTTCTCTGGATTTAATGGGATGATTGGCGGTTTCGTATTTGTAGTTATCTTAAAAGGTCAGCCGTGTTCAAGAATGTCATCATGTACCGCATCGCCGCGGATTGGCGCATCAGCGCCGAGGAAATTGAAGCCCGTTTGCAGGACAACCGATTTGTTGAATGTGGTGCCAGCCAGGAAAAATCGATGGGCTGGGTCGAGCCCCGCGGTGAAGCCAACGGGCCTTTGCTGGAAATGGTGGCTGGCCAGTGGATCATGAAGTTGATGACGGAAACGCGCGCCCTGCCCGCCTCGGTGGTCAACCGCAAAACGCAAGAGCGTGTGGCCCAGATTGAAGCCAGCACCGGGCGCAAACCAGGCAAAAAGGAAACCCGTGATCTCAAGGACGACATCCGTCTGGAGCTTTTGCCGATGGCTTTCACCAAACAGTCCAGCACGCGGGTATGGATCGACCGCGACGCACAACTGCTGGTGACGGATGCCGGTAGCCAGGCCCGTGCCGACGAGTTGGTGACACTGCTGGTGCAAAACCTGCCGGGCCTGGCTTTAAGCCTGGTCAATACCCAAATCTCCCCAAGTGCGGCCATGGCCGACTGGCTGGTCAGCCAGGAAGCGCCGCAAGGCTTCAGTGTGGACCGGGAATGTGAACTCAAAGCCGCCGATGAATCCAAGGCGGTGGTGCGCTATGCCCGCCATCGGCTCGATACCGATGAGGTCAAACAGCACGTCGAGGGCGGCAAAATGCCAACCCGCCTGGCCCTGACCTGGAACGACCGTGTTTCCTTTGTGCTGACCGAAGGACTGCAGCTGAAAAAGCTGGCCTTTCTGGATGTCGTGTTTGAGGGCACCAGCACCGGCAAGGACGATGGTTTTGACGCCGATGTGGCAATTGCCACCGGCGAACTCCAGAAAGCGCTACCAGCACTGCTGGAGGCACTGGGCGGCGAGCCGCCACTGGTTTGATTTACTTCTTCGGCGAGCAGGTGTTCCAGCCAAAGATCGCATAAGGTGGGCACCAGCCGATGGCACCGGTGGCCAGCGGCACCACGCCCAGCCAGCCCCAGACACCGAGGGTGCCTGCAAGCGTCAAACCAATCAGCACGAGACCAACAACAATGCGCAGAATGCGGTCAATGCCGCCAACGTTTGATGTCATGACAACTCCTTGAATTGACGTTAAAAAATACCGACGCGCTCCCCGGTTCAAGCCGCAACGGTATACCCTTCTTCGGAAATGACGCGGGCCAAGACCTCACGCGGTTGATCTGAAGTCACCTCGACACAATTTTGCGTGCGATCGGCGCGCACTTCGGCCGCAGCGTCAAGTTGGCGTACGGCCCGCACCACGGCTTTTTCACAATGCTCGCAGGTCATGCCGGTCACGGTAAAAATTTGCTTCATTTCAAATCCCCTGAAAATACGGAACTGTGGAATGCGCGTATTGTGAACCTTGTTCTCCAAATTCGGCACTGAATGTCATGACAACACCTGAAATCCAAACTGAAACCCTGCGTATCGACCTGGGTATTCACGGCATGACATGTGCCTCTTGTGTGGGTCGCGTCGAACGGGCACTGAAAAAGGTGGCTGGGGTACAGGAGGTCAGTGTCAACTTGGCCACTGAGTCGGCACGGGTCATGGTGTTGCCCTCCGACCAGATCGAGGCGCGGCTCAGGCGCGCGGTGCGTGACGCCGGTTATGAACCGGTGGCCGCCAACGCTGCCATTGATGCGCCCACCGAATCCAGCTGGGCCGGTTTTTCCCCGGTTGCCTTCGGCATGGCGCTGTCCATACCCTTGCTGTTGCCCATGCTGGGTGATCTTTTGGGTCAACACTTGATGCTGCCGGCCTGGTTGCAGTTTGTCCT
The DNA here is from genome assembly GCA_041183605.1 of Pseudomonadota bacterium. Classification (GTDB taxonomy): domain Bacteria; phylum Pseudomonadota; class Gammaproteobacteria; order Burkholderiales; family Burkholderiaceae_C; genus Rhodoferax. The sequence continues at coordinate 8,280 of JBEGLK010000028.1, read as the reverse complement.
GGCCAGCCCGGTGCAGTTCATTTTGGGCGCGCGTTTCTACAAGGCAGGCTGGCATTCGCTCAAGGCCTTGAGCGGCAACATGGACCTGCTGGTGGCGATGGGCACCAGCGCCGGCTGGGCACTTTCCGTCTGGCTCTGGTTGAGCACCCCAACCGACGTCATGCCGCATCTTTATTTTGAAGCTTCCGCCGTGGTGATCACGCTGGTGCTGTTGGGCAAGTGGTTGGAGGCCCGAGCCAAGCGCCAGACCACTTCGGCCATTCGAGCCTTGCACGCCTTGCGGCCTGAGACCGCCCATCTGTTGGGCCTTGATGGCGAAGTCGATGTTCCTATCGATGAAGTGCTGGTGGGCGATCAGCTGGTGGTACGTCCGGGTGAACGTTTTGCCGTGGACGGAACGGTCCAGGAGGGCCAGACCCAGGTGGATGAATCCATGCTCACTGGAGAACCGTTGCCGGTCAGCAAAACACTCGCAGACAAGGTCACTGGCGGCACACTTAATGGTGATGGCAGGGTCATCGTGCAAGTGACGGCGACCGGCGTCGATACCGTGCTGGCGGGCATCATCCGGCTGGTGGAAGACGCGCAAGCTGCCAAGGCGCCGATCCAGCGGCTGGTCGATAAAGTCAGTGCCATTTTTGTACCTGTGGTGCTGGTTCTGGCGATGCTGACCTTGCTGGGCTGGTGGCTCAGTGGCCACAACTTCGAAGTGGCGGTGATCAATGCGGTCACGGTGCTGGTGATTGCCTGTCCTTGTGCCTTGGGACTGGCCACACCGGCTGCCATCATGGCCGGAACTGGCATCGCCGCCCGACATGGGATTTTGATCAAGGATGCACAAGCCTTGGAACTGGCCCACAAGGCCACGGTGGTGGTGTTTGACAAGACCGGCACCCTGACGCTGGGTCAGGCCCACCTGACAGACTTTGTCGTTACATCTGGCGCGGATGAACATGCCTTGTTAACGCTAGCTGCGGCCTTGCAAAGTGGCAGTGGCCACCCGCTGGCGCGTGCGGTGGTGATGGCCGCGCAGGAAAAAAAATTGAGTCTGCTTGCTGTAACGCAATTGCAAACAACACCTGGCAAGGGATTGCAAGGCCAGGTGAATGGTGCTGACTATTGGATTGGCAGCGTACGCTGGCTGCAGGAACTCGGTGTGCAACTCGGCCCGCTCGAAGAACGCCTGCAATCACTGACGGCTTCGGGTGCCACGCTGGCGGTGATGGCGCAACAAACGCCTGCCGGTTTGCGGGCGTTGGCCGTGATGGCTTTTGGTGACGAGCCAAAAGCCGAGGCCAGTGCCGCCATCCACACCCTGCGAGCACGTGGTATCCGGGTCATGATGTTATCGGGCGACAACACGGCTGCAGCCCTCGCCATGGCGCATCGTGTCGGCCTGAAGGCTGATGAAGTCATCAGCAATGTATTGCCTGGCGACAAGGCGGCGCACATCATCCGACTGAAACAAGAGGGTGGCACCGTGGTGATGGTGGGTGACGGAGTCAACGATGCACCGGCCCTGGCAGCAGCGGATGTCGGAATCGCCATGGCCAATGTGGGTGGTGGTACCGATGTGGCGATGCACGCAGCGGGCATCACGCTGATGCGCGGTAATCTGGCACTGGTGGCGGCGGCGCTTGATATTTCGGATCGCACCGTGGCCAAAATACGGCAAAACCTGTTTTGGGCCTTTATCTACAACGTGGCAGGCATTCCGCTGGCCGCTTTTGGATTTTTAAACCCGGTCATGGCGGGTGCTGCCATGGCCATGAGTTCGGTGAGTGTGATGAGCAACGCGCTGCTGCTCAAACGCTGGCAACCTAGGCTTAATCAGTTGGGGTCAGAGCACGTCGCTGCACGAGTGGTCTGACCCGCAAGAACCTTAACGGGCGTCAGGCAACTCGATCTTGACTTCGAGCACTTCGAGGTTGTCCTGGCGCTCCAGATTGACCTTGATGTCATCCGGATTGATCTTGATGTACTTGCTGATGACAGCAATCAATTCACGTTGCAGGTCGGGCAGATAGTCCGGTGTGGCAGGACTGCGGCCATTACGCTCGTGCGCCAGGATGATCTGCAAACGTTCTTTGGCAAGGCTGGCGGTTTTCTTCTTCTCGCCCAGAAAAAATGAGAAAAACGACATGGCCTCATTTCCCTCCAAACAGGCGTTTGAGCAAACCTTGCTTGGGCGGCTCGGTAAAACGCAAAGGCTTGCTTTCACCGAGGAAACGGTCAATCACGTCCTTGTAGGCTTCGGACACGTCGCTGCCTTCCATGTGCACCGCGGGTACACCCTGGTTGGAGGCCTGCAGCACGGATTCACTCTCGGGAATCACACCAATCAGTTTGATGCGCAAAATATCCTGAATATCCTGCAAGGACAACATCTGGCCCTGATTGACACGGGAGGGGTTATAGCGGGTGATCAGCAAATGTTCCTTGATCGGATCAAGCCCCTGCATGGCGCGCCGCGTTTTGCTCGAAAGCATGCCAAGAATCCGGTCGGAGTCGCGGACCGAGGACACCTCGGGGTTGGTCACCACCAGGGCTTCGTCGGCAAAATGCATGGCCATCAGGGCACCGGTTTCAATGCCGGCAGGCGAATCACACACGATGTATTCAAAGTCCATGGCAACCAGGTCTGACAGCACTTTTTCAACACCCTCCTGGGTCAAGGCATCCTTGTCACGTGTCTGGGAAGCTGCCAGCACATAAAGGTTGTCACACTGCTTGTCCTTGATCAGGGCCTGGTTCAGGTTGGCTTCGCCATGAATGACGTTGATCAGGTCATACACCACACGCCGCTCACATCCCATGATCAGGTCCAGGTTGCGCAAGCCAACGTCAAAATCAATGACGGCTGTTTTATGACCACGCATGGCCAGTCCGGTTGAAAAACTGGCGCTGGTTGTTGTTTTACCGACGCCCCCCTTGCCAGAAGTCACCACAATAATTTTTGCCATATCGAAAAATTCTTTCAAAAAATTATGAATTCAAGGCTTCGAAAAGTAGTTTATCCTGCCCGTCATTGCTCAATTTGACTTGCGCCGGCTTGCCCTGGATGTCCTTGGGAAGCGGATTTTCGCTGGTGCGGTAGACACCCGCGATCGAGATCAATTCAGGCTCCAGGCACAGTGAAAAAATCCGTGCTTGCGTATTGCCACTGGCGCCCGCCATGGCTTTGCCACGCAAGGGGGCATACACGTGGATATTGCCGTCGGCCACCACCTCGGCACCCATGTTGACCATAGCCAACACCACCAGATCGGCGCCGCGGGCATAAATTTTTTGACCTGACCGCAAGGGTTTGTCAATCACCAATGTGGTTGTCGCTGGACCTGGGACTTCGCGAATGACTTCTCGCACCACTTCGCGAACCGGCATGGAGGCAGCTTTTTCAGTGGATTTTTTCTGAACCACCGGTTTGCCCCGCTGCATGTCTGCGGGGGCCTCGATCAAACCACAAGCCAAGGCCTCTGTCGCGACTTTTTTTCCGGCGCTCCGAAATGCAATGGGTTTGAGACGGCAATCCTGCAATACCTGCAACAGGGGGGACAGAGACAGACTCGGGTCTTGTGTATCCAGCTGGGAAAAATCAAGCACCAGCGAATCGTTGTCAAAGAACTCTGGGCTAGGGCTACCGGGACCAAACTGTGCGTTGAGGTCGTTAATGATCCGCGCAAGATCTGGTGTTTTCAGCAACATGGCCACCAGAGGCAACTGAGCGCTTTTAATTTCAAAGGTGTTTGACACGTTGCCGATAGAAAAAAATGATGAAGAGTGACTGATCACATGGCTGGATCAGAGCCTTGGCTCAGGAACAGGCAAATCTTACTTGATCCGATCTCAAAAAAGTTCTTTCGACGCAATTTAATTGCTTCTATGCACAGGATTTTTGAAATTTTTTCAGCAAGGTTAAAAATCTCCCTTGAGATGATCTTGTTATCTCTAATCTATTTATTCTTTTAAAGTAGTCGTAGTAGGTAAGGCTTTACCCTCTTTGTTGATAAGCTATTTTTTTCAATAAAAATCAATTACTTAATAGAAATTATTTGTTGTTGGAACACATGCATTCCAGTTGTCATGAAAAACTGGATAACTTGAAGATCAAATTAATTTTGTGGATAACTTCTCTCTTCAATAGCTTTTATCCACAAGTTTATACAGATACTGAAAGACCAAAAAAAAGCCCGGTAGAACCGGGCTTGGATACATCAGGTGTGTCTTCAGGGTTTGGCAGGACCACGCATCTTGAGTTGGGCATCTGCAATCTCCGATTTGATGAGTTCAACATCGGGTGAGTTGACAGGCAGGACAGCCAGGACGGTTTTCCAATGTCCAATCGCTGCCGCGTAGTTGCCACTTTGATACGCTGACTGGCCCGCCATCATCAAGGCCATGGGATGTTTGGGTGCAATGCTCAGGGCCTTGTTGATGAGTTCATTGGGACGCCCCTGCAGGCTCTTGTTGCGCATGGCCAGGGTGTCTGCGTATTGAGTCAGCAAATCAGGGTCAGTGTCTAGCATCTTTCCCGTTTTGGCATAGGCAGCCGCAGCTTCGTCAAGCCGGTTCTGCACCTTGTACGCACGCGCCAATCGGGCCCAGCCGGCGACATCGTCCGGATTGTCTTTCAGGCGTGCCGCCAGCCGCTCCACCATGTCATTGATTTTGTCTGGTGTCATGCCGGCGGCAGCACCTGCCGGGATGGGAGGCAGCTTGTTGTTATCACTGGCAGCCATGCCGCCTTTGGCCCGGGCATCGTCAATATTGGCCTGAATTTGCTGCGCATCTGGTGAATCAGGGGGAATGATGTCAAGCAATTTTTCCCAGCGTGTCACCGCAGCTTTGTAATCAGCATTCTGATAAGCAGCCACACCAGACAGCATCAACCCCATCGGATGTTCCGGATTCAAACGCAAGGCTTCCTGAATCATCTGTTCCGGTTTGCCAGCCAGTTTGTTGCCGGCGATCATGGCTGCCAGTTCTGCACGGTCCACCAACAGGTCAGGGTCTTTGTCAGCCATGTCACCGACTTTGCCATAAGCCTGTTGCGCTTCCTCAAAACGGCCCATGGCCTTATAGGAACGCGCGAGCATGACCCAGCCTTTTGGGTCATTCGGGTTGGCCTTGAGCCTGGAAGCCAGCTTGTCAATCATCTCCTGCATTTGGTGTTCATTGCCGTTGGCCGTGGCGACGGGGTCAATCGCCGCCGGTGTGCCCAATTGCAGATACAGTCCCAGGGCCAATATTGGCAAACTGAGCCCCACGGCCACAGCAGTGCGTTTGGCAGTCCAGAATCCCGCTTTATTGTTTTTCGGGCTGGCTTCAAAACTTTCCGTGTCATCAAGCAAGCGTAATTGCAACTCATCCCGTGTGGTCTCGAAGTCTTGCTGGCTGATTACCCCGCGTGCCAGATCAGCTTCCAGTGCATGTAATTGGTCGCGGTGGATAGCCGCATTCAGCTTGTCGCTGGAAATGCCGCCACCACCGGGTTTACGCAGCAGCGGACGCACGAGCCATGCCACCACCAACAAGGTTAACAGCGCTGAAATACCGATAAATACATTCATTTGGAAGAATCAGTTTCTTGAAGAAGTGCTTGTGCCTTGGCGCGTTGAGCGTCGTCGAGGACAGGCGTATTTTTTTGTTTTTGATTGCGTCTGATGATGCTGACGAGTAACCAGATGGCGCCTATCAACAGCAGCAGTGGACCAAACCAGAGCAGCCAGGTGGTCGGCTTGACCGGAGGCCGGTACAGCACGAAGTCGCCATAACGGCTCACCAGGAATTCCCTGATCTCGGCGTCGGACTTGCCTGCCTTGATCAAGGTGCGCACTTCACGGCGCAAATCCATGGCCAGGTCTGCGCGCGAGCCCGCCAGGGACTCGTTTTGACACACCAGGCAGCGCAATTCTTCAGCAATGGTGATCAGGCGTTGCTCCACCACCGGATCTTCAGCCAGTGGTACAGCTTCATTGGCGTGAACTCCGATGGCGCATTGCAGCGCTATCAACAGCGTGATCAGGAATTTCATATTTGCAGTTCCTTGATCAGGGGCACCAGCTTTTCACGCAGGGCTTCTTCGGTGAAAGGACCGATTTGTTTGTAGCGAATGATCCCTTGTTTATCAATCAGGAAACTCTCGGGCACGCCATAAACGCCAAAGTCAATGCCTATGCGTCCGTCGGCATCCACAATGGCATGGGTGTAGGGATCACCAAAACGGGCCAGCCACTGCATGCCGTCGGATTGCTTGTCCTTGTAGTCCAGGCCGATGATGGGCAGCGGATTGGTTTTGACAAATTCAACGAGCAAGGGATGCTCCTGCCGGCAAGCCACGCACCAGGATGCCCAGGTGTTGAGCAGCCATACCTTGCCCAGCATGTCCTTGTTCGAGAGCATTTCACCGGGTTTGCCGAGTACGGGAGCTGTGAAAGCAGGTGCTGGTTTGCCAATCAGGGGTGACGGGATCTCGTGCGGATCACGCGTCAGGCCGATCGCCAAAAATACCAGCAGGACGACAAAAATACCTAAAGGAATGAAAGCTTTTTTCATGCCACAGCACCCTTGATGTTGTTAAGGTTCAATTTGGCGGCCACTTTTTTGCGGTAGCGTTTGTCCAGCATGGCCATGCCGCCTCCAATCGCCATCAGGAAGCAGCCAAGCCAGATCCAGGTGACAAAGGGCTTGTAATAAGCGCGTATGGCCCAGGCTGCAGGACCATTACCTTCCAGGCGTTCACCCAGCGACACATACACGTCACGTGTCGGGCCGGTGTCAATGGCGGCTTCAGTCATCGGCATGGTGGATGAAAAATAGGTCCGTTTTTCAGGATGAAGAACGCGCAGAACCTTGTCCCCCTTGATCAACTCCACACTGCCTTGGTCAGCCTTGTAATTGGGGCCGGGCACTTGAGTGATACCAGTCAGCCGCAGGGTGTAGCCCCCGACCTCGACCGTGTCACCAATGGTCATGCGCACATCTTTTTCGGTCTCATAGCCTTTAACCATGGTGATGCCGACCACACACACGGCAATACCGATGTGCGCCACGTGCATGCCCCAGTAAGAGATAGGTGTGGATTTCCAGTTCACCGTGTCCTTGATTTGGCGGTAGATCTGCACGGCTGAGGCCAATACGATCCAGATCGCCATGGTCAGACCCAGTGCAACCAACGCAGACCAGGCACCTGCCAGCAGCGGGGCCAAACAGCCGAGCAGCACCGACACAATGGCCACCGGGCGCAGTTTCTTGGTCAGGTCTGCCACGCTGTCGCTTTTCCAGCGCGCGTAACTGCCGATCACCATGAATATCAGCACCGGGGTCATGATGGGTGCAAAAACTGCATTGAAGTAAGGCGGACCCACCGACAGTTTGCCGAGATTCAAGGCGTCAATGATCAGGGGATACAGTGTGCCCAGCAACACGGCCGCAGCCGCGGTGGTCAGTAAAACGTTGTTGACCAGCAAGAAAGTTTCGCGGGAAACCAGTGAAAAGGAGCCACCAGAGCGCACCTTGCCCGAGCGTGCGGCAAAGAGGACCAGCGAGCCCCCCACCACAACAGCCAAAAAAAGCAGGATGAAGACACCGCGTTTGGGATCCGAGGCAAAAGCATGCACCGAGGTCAACACACCCGAGCGCACCAGGAAGGTACCCAGCAAACTCAGAGAAAACGCGATCAGCGAGAGCATGATGGTCCAGCTTCTGAACAGGCCCCGTTTTTCAGTGACTGCCAGCGAGTGGATCAGTGCGGTGCCTACCAGCCAGGGCAAAAAAGAGGCGTTTTCAACTGGATCCCAGAACCACCAACCACCCCAGCCGAGTTCGTAATAGGCCCACCAGGAGCCCATGGCAATGCCAATGGTCAGGCAGATCCAGGCAGCGGTTGCCCAGGGGCGAGTCCAGCGCGCCCAGGCGGCGTCAAGCCGGCCATTGAGCAAGGCGGCAATCGAGAAAGCAAAGGGAATCGCCATGCCGACATAACCCATGTAAAGCATGGGTGGGTGAAACACCAGGCCAGGGTCTTGCAACAGGGGATTCAGATCACGACCGTTGTCAGGGATGTCGCTCAAGCGCACAAAAGGGTTGGATGTGATCAGCAGAAACAGCAAAAACCCGACCGCGACGAGACCCAGCACCCCCAAAACTCGGGACACCATCACATCGGGCAACTGGCTTGAGAAAATCGACACGGCCATCATCCAGCTGCACAACATCAGCAGCCACAACAGAAGTGAGCCTTCATGGCCGCCCCACACCGCTGCGATCCGGTAGATGTCA
>JBEGLK010000027.1:0-12017 GCA_041183605.1 Pseudomonadota bacterium | reverse complement strand
CGGCCCGAAGATTTCCTCGCGGGCAATACGGCTGTGGTTGTCGCCAGAGAAAATGGTCGGCTTCACAAAATAGCCGGTGCTCAGACCTTCAGGGGCCTCAACGCCGCCGGTGAGCATACGCACGCCCTGATCGATCCCGGACTGGATGTAACCGCGCACACGCTCACGCGCTGCCGCGCTGACCACGGGGCCCAGCGTGGTCTTCGGATCCCAGGGGTCACCCATCACCAGGCTCTCGGCCTTTTTGACAGCCAATTCCTCGGCACGTTTCAGGTTCTGCTGAGGCACCAGCATGCGGGTCAGCGCACCGCAGGCCTGACCGGTATTGCGCATGGCGTCGTCGATACCGTCATTCACTGCGCGCTCGAGGTCGGCGTCCTCCAGGATGATGTTGGCAGACTTGCCACCGAGTTCGAGGTGCATGCGTTTGATGGTGGCCGAGCCAGCTTCCATCACGCTGCGTCCGGCACGCACCGAACCGGTCAAGGACACCATATCCACCAGCGGGTGTGATGCGATGGCCGCGCCGACTTCCGGACCTGTGCCACACACCAGATTGAAAACCCCGGGTGGCAGGCCTGCTTCAGCGCAAATCTCGGCAAAGATGAAGGCGCTCAGAGGCGCGACTTCTGAGGGCTTGAGCACAACCGTGCAGCCGGCGGCAATGGCCGCGCCCGCCTTGGAGATGACCGAGCGCAGCGGGCCGTTCCAGGCCGTGATGGCGCCCAGTACGCCGGAAGGTTCGCGCCACACCGTGGCGGTGCCCATTTTTTCGAACCACTTGATTTCACCCAGGTATTCGGCGATCAGGTCGAGTTCCTCAACAGCACCGTCGGTTTGCGAAGGTGCTGCCTGGCTGGCCGGGTAGCCCAATTCGCTGACCATGGTCTGCGTGATTTCTTTGGAACGGGCTTCGGTCAGGCGTGCGAGCTTCTTGAAAATCGCGATACGCTCCGGCACCGGTGTCTTGGACCACGCCGGGAACGCGGCGGCGGCTGCCTTTGCCGCGAGATCAACATCTTCAGCCGTGCCACGCGGAACCGTGGCGATGGGCTGCTCGGTCACCGGATTGACCACAGTCAGGACTTCGGTGCCAGTCGAAGGAATCCACTGGCCGTTGATGAAAATAGTCTTGCGTTCGATCATGTCATATCTCCAAATTTGATTACCAAGCTGCTTCCATAATCTGCTGTAACTCCGATGCCGCTTGCACCGGACGTGGGTTACCGCGCAGGAACCAGTCGCCCATGGCGAGGCTGGCCAACTCCGGCAGGTCTTCGCGCGGCACGCCCAACTCGCGCAACTGGCTAGGGATACCCAGGCCTTTGAAGATGTTTGTCACCGTGTCCACAATTTGGCCCAATTGGGTCACAGCGTCACCGCGTGCCAGACCCAAGGCTTCGGCGACCTTGGCCAAGCCTTCGGCTGCTGCGTCGGCGTTGAAGCGCAACACGTGCGGCAGCACGATGGCATTGACCAGGCCGTTGTCCTTTTCATAACGCGCGCCAATCGCATGTCCCAACACGGTCGTGATGCCGGCTGCCGTATGGTCGGTGCCCTGGCCGCACAACACACCCGCCACCACCAGATCACCACGCGCCGCCGCTTCATCGAGCTGGTCAGGGTGCTGCAGGTGCCGAACCGCCAGGCGCAACACCTGCATCAGCAAACCTTCGGCGATCGGGTCGCTGGAGCGCGAGGTCAGGCCCTCGATGGCCATCGACATCGTGTTGATGCTGGCAGCCGCCACCAGAGCGCGCGGCGCCGACTGGATCAACACCGGGTCAACAAACACACACTGCGCCCTTGTCTTGGGATCGAACAAGGCCAGCCGTTTCCCGTCCACCGGATCAAAAACAGCGCTGCCAGCCTTCGCAATGGCCGTAGTCGGTGTGGTCGGAACAATCAGCTGTGGCAGCTTGGCCGCCAGCAACTTCGGACTCCTGAGACCACCGCGTTCATCGACAACGGTGCAAAGTTCACGCGCCGGCTTATTCTCGGCCGCCAGAATGGTCGCCGCCCGCGCGGTGACGATGACCGAGCCACCACCGACCGCGATCACCGCATCGGCCTGCAAACGCCGCAGCGCTTCGGCCGCGTCTTCGACCGCTTCGACCGGGCTGTGTGCGAGCACGTCCGAATAAACCCCGACGCAGCGATCACCGAGTGCCGAGCGCACGCGCTCAAGCAAGGGGCCTTCGGCCATCCAGGGGCCGCAGAAGATCACTGCGCGGTTGCAATTCATGCGTGCCAGCTCGCGCCCGATCTGACCAAGGCTGTCAGCCCCGTGATAAAGCCGCAATGGCGGCGTGATGTGTTGAAAGGATGGCATGTTCATGGGATGGATAACTCCTGTATTGCGCTTCAAGCCAATTCGGCGCGCGCTGCGGCACTCAGTGCCGCTTTGTCGACCTTGCCGGTCTGGTTGGTGGGCAGCGGGTCCTTTTGCAGACGCCAACGGCTGGGCACAGCGAACGACGCCACCTTGCCGCGCAGCTGCTCCTTTAGCTGCTGCTCGGTTTGTGCGCCATCAACAACAACAATCGCCATCACTTCTTCGCCAAGGTCGGCGTGCGGCACACCAAACACCACGGCCTCGACCACACCATCGAGTGTCATGAGCGCACTCTCGATCGCCGCCGGCGCGATGTTCTCGCCGCCACGGATGATCATGTCCTTGCAACGTCCGGTGATCCAGAGATTGCCTTTTTCATCCAGTCGGCCCAGGTCGCCGGTGTGCAGCCAGCCGTCTTTGTCGATCGGCGATTCGTCGATGCCAAAATAGCCCGACATCTGCGTGGGTGAACGCAACAGGATTTCGCCGTCGGGCAGGCCCGGATGGGTGAGGAAGCTGATCTCCACGCAGGGCAGCGGCCGCCCGGTCGAGCCCAGCAGCTCAATGTTCTCGGAGCCAGCCGCAGCTGTCGCCTGGCCGCCGTTTTCGGTCAAGCCGTAGCCGGTGGGGATGCGCGGGCTGACACTGGGCAGGCCCACACGCATGCGCTGCATCAATTCCTTGTGCACTGGCGCACCGCCAATGCTGATGGATTTGAGGCTGCTGACGTCGCGGCTCGCCACATCGGGCTGATCCAGCACCCGCGTCACCATGGTTGGCACGGCATTCCAGCGCATGATCTTGTGGCGCTCAATCAGTTCAAGCACTTCGGCCGGGTCGAAGCGGCCACGTGGCAACACCAGCGTGTCACCCACCATGACGGCGCGCATGACGGTGGTCATGCCGCCGATGTGGAACAGGGGGCCGGTGATGAGTGTGACGTCGTGCGCCGCCCGGTCCACCTGGTGCGGCAGTTTCTTGGTAATCTGCGCCGTCATCTGCAGGCGCGCCAGCGGCGCGCGGTGCGGCAGCACAACTGCCTTGGGCTGGCCCGAGGTGCCCGAGGTGAACATGATGAAGGCGCTCTCCCCTTCGTCGCCCGAAAGGTCCACGTCGGTGAGTAATTCACCCTGGCCGGAGGTGTCGATGTCCCACGGTCCGGTCTTCCATGGCGGCGGCACCTTGTCGGCCGTGCGCGCGTCAGCCAGCGTCAGTACGGGCTTGATCAAAGCCAGCCCATTGTCGATTTCGGTGGCACTCCACCAAGCGTTGGCCAGCACTGGTACGGCACCAGCGGCGAAGCAGGCCCAGACGTTGGCGATCCACTCCGGGCTGTTCCAGCCCAGGATGAAGACCCGCTCGCCGCGCTTGACACCCAACTTGACCAGGGTGGCCGCCTTGGCCAGGATGGCCTTGTGCATGTCGCCAAACGAGAGGCTGCGCTCGCCTTGCACCACGTAGGGCCGGTCGCCCCAGGTGTCGATGAAGGCCAGCAGCTCCTGCACCCGGTGCGGGCGCTCCGTATACATCCGGTACGGAACCCCGCCGACTATTTCTGTGGCAATATCCTTGCCCCATGACCTTGCTGTTGATGACATCGATGTCTCCGCGTTGATACGACTGGTGATGTTCAAGATTTCTTGTAGCGATCGAGAATCGCGTTGTCCTGGCCGAGTGCCGGCGCAGGTTTGGCTGGACACCATTGACCATCAAACTTGATGGGAATCCTGACGCTCGGAATGTTGCCAACGTTGCCCGGATATTCGACGTCAGTGATCGCACCTGAACCGCTCGCAATCTCCCTCTCCAGCGCCTCGCCGAGACTGCGGACCACACCGCAGGGAATGCCCGCTTTGTGCAAACGCTTCACGATGTCCTCGGAGGTGAATCCGGCGAACACCTGACTGAGCAGGGCGTCACAGGCTTCCCGATGCACGACGCGGTAAGCCGCGGTGACGAATCGCGGATCGTCGGCCAGATCGGGGCGGTCCATGGCATCAACAATCCGCTTCCACGACGCGTCGCTGAAAGTGGAAAGCAGGATGTTGCCATCCGAAGACGCGTACTGACCATAGGGCACCACGCCCGGATGGCGCGATCCCATCCGCTTGGGTGATTGGCCGGTCACAAAATACCGGGTGGCGTTGTAGACCGAGAGCGAAAGCAGGGAACTCATCATGCTGACTTCGACCAGCCCACCCTTGCCAGTGCGTGATCGTCGCAGCAGCGCCGCGAGAATGCCATGAACGCCAAACATCCCGGACGACAGGTCGGCCATCGGAAGACCCAACTTACTGGGCGGACTGCTGGCTTCACCATTCAGACTCATCACGCCAGATTCGGCCTGGATGATCAAATCGAAGGCAGCCCTCTGGCTGTCAGCTCCCTCACCACCAAAACCGGAGATCGAGCAATAAACCAGACCCGGGTTGAGCTTGGAGACCACGTCGTACCCGAAACCCAGGCGTTCAGCGACGCCGGTGCGGAAGTTCTGGATCAAGACGTCACAATCCTCAACCATCGCGAGAATGAGTTCTCTGCCCTCCTCGGACTTCAAGTCGAGCTCAACCGAAGCCTTGCTTCGGTTGATGGTGGAGTGATAAAAGCTCACGTCGCCCTGCATCGGCGCGATGTGGCGGGTGTCGTCGCCGGCCTCAGGCACTTCAATCTTAATCACCTCCGCGCCCATCTCCGCGAGTAGCAGCGTCGCGTAAGGTCCGGAGAGGTAACGCGTCAAGTCAAGGACACGTATCCCGCTGAGCGGCAGTGATGCGTCTTCTGAACAAGCATCCTCACCCTTCGCAATCGAAGTGTCACTGAATGTAGTCTTTGTCATCTCGGTTCATGCATCGTTTGTATAAAGTTCCGCTCACTCAAGCGGTAGGACTCCTGGATACTGTTACAACTGCTGTTGTGTTGATTGGGCTTATGCCTTGCGAGTCGGCAGCACAATGACGGCGGTTCCCGGCATGGCGTTCTGGCCGCGCTGGTTGGTCGCCCAGGTGGTCAGGCGCACCACGTGGTCGCCATCAGCGTCGATTTCCTTGGCTTCCACGCGCCCGCCGAGCACCACCACGTCAGACAAATAGACGTGCGCGCGGTATTGCGAGGTGGAAGACTTCAGGAAACCAGCGTCACCCATCCAGTTGGTCAGCGACTGCGTCTGCCAGCAGGTGCGCTGAACACCCACGTCGTAGGCGATCTGCGCGCCCTGCAGCTGGGCCGCGTAGTCGTTGTAGTGCACCGAATAAACTGGCTCAAGCGCATGCGTCTTCGGATCGCGGAAGGCCCACTTGGGATGCTTGCGGTAACGCTTGAGCGCCACGCCGTGCGCGGAGACGCGCGGAATCGGGGCCGCGCCACCCGCGATGAAGGCGATGAAGTCGGTCAGACCCAGCGGCCCCTTGGTCAGCTTGCCAATCTCGTCGCCGACCTGCACATCTTCCCAGTAGCGCGGCGTCGCGCCACGCACGGTTTCAGCCAGGATGTCTTCCTCGATCGCGTTGAGCTGCGCCTCGGTCCATGGGTGGGGCAGCTCGATCTTGCGCGACTCGCGCCGCGCCTGCATCTCGCCGCGCTCGAAGCGCATACGCGAGCAGATGAAGGTGGCCATCAACTCGTTGTCCTGGTTCCAGTACTCCTGGCGCAGGTAGTCCTTGATGCGGCGGCCGCCAAAGTTGCTTTCGTCGATCGGGCCGTCGAAGCCGTCAAACACCACGGTGGCCTTGATCTTGTCACCCAGGCGAATGGGTTTGTTGAACGACAGTTTGGTTTCGCAGTGAAAGCCGCCGAGGCCAGGCCAGCCGACCTGGATCGAACCAAGGCAGGCGAAGATGAAGCTTGGCGGCGCGATGATGCTGCCAAAAGGCGTGGCGTTCGCGTACTTTTCGTCGGTCCAAAGCGGGTTATCGTCGCCGATGCCCTCACAGAAGCGCAGAATGGCCATGCGGTCAGCGTACTCGTTGTTCACCGATGCCTCGGTACGAAGCTGGGTGCCGATGAGGGCACGCATGTCGGCAAGCATCTGGTCGGTGAACTTGCCACGGGCGAGTTCGTTGGTGATTTCTTTGGGTTGGGTCATTGCAATTTTACTCCGTTGTTCATTAATGCGAACTATTGATCGTATATATGAAGCAATTCTATCCGAAGTCAAAATACCTGCCATTAGGGTTTTTACGCATCCCAGTCACCCTGCAGACATTCGCGCCATCACATGAATTGTTCCCAGAAACGAATGGCATCTGTTATCCATCCCTCGGCGCGGGTTCCGGCGCCGGTCCCGAAGCCATGACCAAGACCTTTGTACTCATGGTAGTCAACCACGACGCCGGCCTGGCGTAAGGCTACGACCCGTTTTTTCATGACGGAAGGTGGCGCGATGCCATCGTGCTCACCGACGACAACAAAAGTGGGAGGATCGCCAGCGGAATAGTCTGAATGCGCGGTGTAGGCCATGACAACAGTGGCTGGTTTTGGCAGCTGGCCGCCACCAAAACCGGCAACGCCTTGTGTCCCGATGGCTGCTGCCATCCTGGCACCAGCCGAGCTGCCCCATAGCGAGTAGTTCTTGGTGCTAACGCCCAATTCTTGCGCATGACTGAAAATATAAGAGATGGCGGCAGCCAGATCCTGGGTGGCCACTGCGCCACCGTATCCCGCCCGGTATTTCAGGACGAACGCGTTGTAACCCCTGTTGCTGATCTCCTGAGCGTAAGGAAATCCTTCGTGCACCGAGCCCACATAAGAAAACCCGCCACCCGGGGCAATCACGGCAAACGGTGCACCGGGTTTGCCACGGAAGAAAAACAGGCCGGTATGCGCTTTGGCTGCCTGCTCCTGCTTCTGCGCCTGAGTGTAGTAATCGTAAAAAATGGTTTGGCCGGTGCTCGCCTCGTCAATCATGTGGTTCAACGCGCCGACCACCACTTCCGGATTGACATGACTGTGATAGGGCAGCAACGATTTGAAATCGGACAATTGCATGTTGTCGTCATAGGCACGCCCATCCCACGGCAACAACAGATGCGCAAACCCTGCAAACGCCGGGTGATTCAGGAGATCCCGCAGCTTGCCATCCGTTTTTAGTTGTGCGCCAATACTTGATCGTGCCGTTTTTTCTATCACCATGTCACCCATCTTTCTTTCTGAAAAAAACATGTCATTCTTTCCAGACTCCGCGCCCAGCGAGACCAGGAGCAAGGACAAAGCCGTGCAAACAGATCGCAAACAATCCGTGCTCGTCATGATAGCCATGCGCTTCCAAGCGGGCTTTTTGCGCCTGATGCGCGTGAGCGAGTTTCAAGTTGCCCGCCGTTGAAATACGGGGGATCATGGCTCAAATTTTGGGGCATGGAAGGCAGCATCAGCAAAGCTTAAACCCGGGACCGCTGTTTGTGTGAACTTCCATTCGCCAGACACAGGATCGTGCAAACATTCCGAAGAATTCTGCAAAGCCAAGCGTGCATCCAAGTAAGGAAAAGCTGTTAAATAGCGGGAAGAGGAGATTGTGATCCAACCCATCCAGAAATAACCAGATCTTTATGCAATCGCAAACCCAACTTACGTCAACCGTATCCACTACGATAAATCGACCTGTAGTTGAAACAACCAATGGCAAGCTGCGAGGTTCCTTCGAAAAACAAGCTTTTGTTTTCAAGGGAATCCGCTACGGTGACAACACGGCAGGCCCGAGCCGGTTCATGCCGCCGCGAGCACCAAAAAAATGGGGCGGTATTCAGGATGCTGTCAGTTGGGGTGCATCCGCGCCACAACTTGTGACAGCTCTCACAACCGACCCTTTTTACGCATGGTACGCAGCGATACAGGAAATCAGTGAGGACTGTCTTTTCCTGAATGTCTTCACGCCTGCACGTGAAGGTGCCAAGCGACCCGTGATGGTCTGGATCCATGGCGGTGGTTGGCGCGAATGTGCGGGAACAGCACCCGGTTTCAACGGCGCGGCATTGGCGCACCAACAGGACGTGGTGGTCATCACAATGAACCACAGGCTGAACGCATTCGGTTTTCTTCAACTGGATGGATCGGATGATCGCTTTGCCGATTCTGGCAACGTTGGCATGCTGGACATCGTGATGGCCCTGCGGTGGGTGCGCGAGAATGCCGCTGCCTTTGGTGGTGATCCGGACAATGTCACCCTGTTCGGCGAGTCGGGCGGAGCCTCGAAAATTGCGGCACTGCTAGCCATGCCGGCTGCCAAGGGCTTGTTTCACAAGGCCATCCTGCAAAGCAGCGGTGGCGGCCTGCGCCTGGCCAGCCAGGAAGATGCGGCCCGCCTGGCCGGCAATCTGGCCAAGGCAATGGGCCGAAGTGTTCTCCAGGGTGAAGAACTTCAGAAGCTCCCCATGGAAGCTCTGTTGACAGGGTTGAAATCCAATCCGGGCATGTTCCGCAGCGTGATTGATGGCCGCAATTTCGACGCAGATCCGTTTTATCCGACCGGCCCGGCGCTGTCGGCTCACGTGCCTGTCATGGTTGGAACGACAAATACCGAGACCACCTACCATTTGCGTTTCGGTCCGGACTCTCTTCAGCTCCAATTTTCGGACGTGAAGCGGCGCTTGAGCCGTTTTTTGATGGCCGACGATCTTCAAACCCAAGCGATCATCGAGGCTTATCGCGCGGCCTACCCCAACCATGGGCCATGTGAAATTCTGACCATGGTCACCACCGACTTCATGTTCAAACGCACGGCCTCGAGGATCGCCTGTCTGCAGTCGGCCTCTGCCACGGCACCGGTTTATGCCTATGTATTTGATCGTGAAACACCGGTGGAAGGCGGGCGCCTCCATTCGCCGCACACCTCCGAAGTGCCGTTCATATTTGGCACCACGGCAGCAGCGGAGGCACATGTGGGTGTTGGCGCCGACATCGAGGCCATGACCGAATGCATGATGGCGACCTGGGCTGCCTTTGCACGTCAGGGTGATCCCAACAACGCCACGGTCCCGTTGTGGAAACCCTTCAAGGACAACGATCGTCAGACCATGGTATTAAACGTCGAGAGCCACCTGACCGTCGATCCGGGGGCGCAGTCCCGTGCGGTGCTGCAAGATTTGCCTGCGTACGGCTACAGCTATACGATCGAGGCGTTCGTCAAAAACTGAAAAACGCTGTGTAGCGCAGCAAAAAAACGTGACCGGAGGCAACCCCGGTCACGCTTTTTTGCCTATCTACTTACTTGACGAGTTTGCAGAGTTCCGGATCGGGCGCACGGAATGCATCCTTGCCGGCCACGGTGCCGACTTGGGTAAACATGTCCCACTCACTCTTGGACTCGGAAGGTTTCTTGACCTTGAAGACGTAGAAGTCATGTAGCACCTGACCATCCGCGCGGATCGAACCATTCTTGGTGATGAGATCGTTGATCGGAAGACTTTTCATCTTCGCCAGTACCTTGGCCGTGTCATCCGTGCCAGCAGCAGCTACCGACTTTAGATAGTGATTCACTGCCGAGTAGGTGCCGACGTGAATGAAGTTGGGCATCTTTCCGCCGAAACGGTCTTTGAATCGCATGGCAAACTTGCGTGAGGCATCGTCACGATCCCAGTAGTAAGGCTCCCCCACAAACAAGCCCTGACCATCTTCCAGGCCCAGACCCTTGATGTCGGACATCATAAAGCTCAGCGGTGCCACCGTGGCCTTGATGCCAAATTCCTTGGCTTGCTTGATGAAACCAGGCGCGGCAAAGCTGGTGGTGGCCAAGGCGATTGCATCGGCACCGGAAGCCTGGGCTTGCAGCAACTGCGAAGAATAGTCTGTCGCGTTGTAAGCGTGGGTGGTCGAGCCGAGGACCTTGCCGCCTAGCTTGGCGATCATGGCTTCTCCATCTTTTTGCACTGCATGGCCAAAGGAGTAATCGACCGTAATGAAGTACCAGGTCTTGGCACCGGCTTTTGTCACACCTTCGATGACCGCCTTCTCCATGGGGTAGGCGTTGTAGACCCACTGAATGCCGTTGGGACCGCAGTACTTGGTGGTCAACTCAGCGCTGGCCGAGCTCGTGAAAATCGCCAGCTTGTTCTTTTCCTTTGCCAGTTCCTGCATGGCGATAGCCAGCGACGAGATGCCGATGTCGAAGATAGCCGGCACGCCGGTGTCATACCACTGGCGCGCCAGCGCCAAGCCGGTGTCGACCTTGTTCAGCTGATCGCCGGTCAACAGTTCAATCTTGCGACCCAAGACCTTGCCACCGAAGTCTTCGATAGCCATCTGCGCTGCCAGTGCGGATCCAGGGCCAGACATGTCTTTGACCGGACCGGACATGTCATTCATGAGAGCGATCTGGAACGGTTTGGTGTTGGTTTGTGCCCAGGTTCCGGCGACGCCGCAGGCGAGCGTGACGGCCAGAGCGGCGCTCCGCAGCACGTAGCGACGGTCTCGTTTGGCAGACTCTGCCCCGCGGGCCAAAGCGGTTTGTGACGATGCTTTCTGACTCATGAAATGTCTCCTTCTGTCTTCACACGTTTACACGCAGCCAACCGGGCTGCACGGATTCAAATCAATTATTTTTGGCCTTGCCCGGCCACTTTACCCGTGCAGCGAACTCACCCGCAACACCTTTTGGCAGCAACAAAACCATGACCATGAACACCACGCCCTGGACCACCGGAAGCCATTGAGAGTAGGCTTGCAGTTGGAATTGCATGGTTTGAATAAAGGCAGCGCCAAGCAAGGGACCGAAGACCGTGCTGATACCACCCACCAGCGTCATCAGCACTACATCGCCCGAGGTGGACCAGTGGACATCCACCAGGGTGGCAATCCGGAACACCAGCACCTTGAGCGCACCAGCCAGTCCGGCCAGTGCGGCCGATTGCACGAACACGAGCAACTTGTAGCGTTGGACGGCGTAACCCAGCGAGGTTGCACGTGCCTCGTTGTCCCGAATGGCGCGCAACACCTGGCCGTAAGGCGAGAACATCACGCGGTACACAAACAGTAACACCGCCGCAAATACGATGAAAACAAAGTAATACAAAACCTTGTCGTCCATGAGATCGAAGGTACCCAGCAGGTACCCGCGTGGCACAGAAGACAGGCCGTCATCGCCGCCGGTGAAGGGTGCTGCGACGCAGATGAAATAAAACATCTGTGCCAGGGCCAGCGTGATCATGGAAAAGAAAAGGCCCTGGCGCTGAATCGCCAACACGCCGACAAACAGGCCGGTGACGGCGGCAAAACCAACGCCCAGCAGGATCGCCGCCTCAGGTGGCCAAGCCCAGACCTTCAGGGCATAACCAGTTACATAAGCGGCACCTCCAAAAAACAGGGCATGACCGAAGGCGAGCAAGCCGGTTTGACCAAGCAAAAATGGCAAAGCACAACAGGTTGATCACAAAAATCGGATAAACCACCAGGGGTGCGATCGCCAGTACCGCAAAAAGGACGAAGAAGGCAAGCTTGTATTGATGACGCATGGATGGCCTTTAAAGCATGTAAAAGTCAGGCTCTCCGGCCAAACAACCCGTGGGGCTTGACCAGGATCACAAGGACCATGATGATGAAAATCACGACGCCGGACAGGGGCGGGTAGTAGACCTTGGTGATGGCCTCCAGCAGTCCGAGCGCAAAACCGATGATGATGGAACCTAGGATGGATCCCATGCCGCCGATCACCACGACTGCGAACACCGTGATCACCAGACCCGACCCCATCATGGGC
>JBEGLK010000026.1:0-12095 GCA_041183605.1 Pseudomonadota bacterium | reverse complement strand
GCAGGGTTGATGCCGTTGTCTGCTGCCGCCTTCGTCGCAGCCTCCACTGCCGCATGAATCGGGTAGCCGGCATTGATGAACTTGAAATTGCCGCCGAGGATGGACCAGTCATCACCCAGCTGACGCGTCACGGCGTCGGAACCACCCTCGGCACCCCATGCCTCCAGCAAGCCATCACGCGTGCCGACGATGTCTTCGACACCCTCCAGTCCGACCGCCGACATGAGCGTCGCGCTGACACCGGCAAACGCGAACTGACCATTACACAGCGACTTGCTGATATGGCGTTTTTCCTGGTACAGGCAAGCCAGGGCGTTGGTCTGAAAAGTCACCAGTGCCATCGCATAACAATGCCGGATCGGGTCCAGGCCGAGAAGACGGCAACCCGCGACCGCAGCACCGACCGAAAAGAGAAAGTCTGAATAGAGGTGGTTGCGCTTTTTCAATGAAAACTTGCCACCGCAGGCCTCCACCAGCCGGATGGCAACGTCGTATCCCAAGACCACAGCATTCACCAATTCTGCGCCCGACACACGTTGCCGCTCGGCAATTGCCACCGCGGCGTGGACAAGTGTCGCACCAGGGTGTCCGCCAATCACGTGGGCGCCATCAACTTCCTCGCCGTGGCCCGCAGAACCATTGGCCAGTGCCGCGTAGGGAGCTGATGCGTAAGACCGGGTGCCCAGAATCAGGGACTCCTGACCAGCGCCCAGACTCATCGCATACTTGGCAGCCAAGCCACCGCCCAGGCTGCGCCTGCCGAAATAGGCGCTGGCCATTTCATCCATGATCACCTGTTTGGCGCGTTCCCTGATGGGTGCTGGAATCCTGTCGATCGAGGTGGATGCCGCGTACTCTGCGAGCTTCATTGATACTGTCTGGTTCATGTTCATCTGTCTCCTTGATGCCGGAAGTATAGAGACACCCTCGTTCGAACACTTGCGGTTTTAAGAGATGTCGGATTCTTGTTTTCCGAACAACAGCAACCGGAAAATACAGGCCACGACTTCAATCATCGACCGTGTAGCGCTGACGATCCAGCCACTAAAATGTTTTCCACCCCATCCCAACCCATGAATTGCGAGGACATGTCATGAAGACATCGGCACGGCGACGGACATCATGGCTGCTTTTTGCAGTGGCCGTTCTTCAGGGTTGCGCCGTCAATCCGGGTTCTGCCCTGCCGCGGCAAGTGCTGTCCAGCCGGGACGCCTATATCCAGGCCAATCGCATCACCTGGGGTGCCACACCGAGCACAGTGGCCCGCCTGCAGGAGATAGGCATCCAGGACTACCTGGCTCAGCAATTACATCCGGTCCACAACACCGGACTGGCGCCAGAATTGCAGGCGCAAATCAATGCCATGACCATCGTCCAGCAGCCGCTGACCAGCCTGGTTCAGGACATGGAAAAACGCCGCAAGGAAGCTGACGCTCAAACCAGCGACGACGCCAAAAATGCCGCTCGGCGTGCTTATCAAGTCGAGATGAACCGCTTGGCCCGCGAAGCCGCTACCCGGCATGTGCTGCGTGCCATTTATTCACCGCATCAGGTGCAAGAAGAAATGACCTGGTTCTGGCTCAACCACTTCAACGTGCACCAGATCAAGGGCAACCTGCGCGCCATGGTGGGTGACTACGAAGACACGGCCATCCGGCCCCACGCGCTGGGCAATTTCCGTGCATTGCTGGGAGCAGTGGTCCAGCACCCTGCCATGTTGCGTTACCTGGACAATGCACAGAACGCTGCCGGTCGAATCAATGAAAATTTTGCCAGGGAACTGATGGAGTTGCACACCCTGGGCGTCGATGGCGGTTACACCCAGAACGATGTGCAGGAGTTGGCCCGTGTGCTGACCGGCGTGGGCATCAACCTGAGCTCGGCGACACCACGGCTGGGCAAAGATATGCAGGCCTATTACGTGCGCCGCGGCCTGTTCGAGTTCAACCCCGTGCGTCATGATTTTGGCAACAAGACGTTGCTGGGTAGTCCCATTCGCGGCAGGGGTCTGGGCGAATTGGAAGAGGCCCTGGACCGCCTGGTGCTCAGCCCGGCCACCGCCCGTTTCATCAGCAAAAAACTGGCAACCTACTGGTTGGCCGATGAACCGCCGCAGCCCTTGCTGCAATCAATGGCGCAAACTTTCGAGCGCAGCGGCGGCAACATTGGCAACACGCTCGAGGTACTTTTTACATCACCAGAATTCTCCAGGGCCCAGCCGCAAAAGTTCAAGGACCCCATGCGATTTGTGCTGTCCGCAGTGCGTCTGGCCTATGACGAAAAACCGGTATCAAATGTTGCACCGATTCTGAACTGGATCAACCGCCTGGGCCAACCCCTCTACGGTCACCCGACACCTGACGGCTACTCCCTGCAATCAGCCGCCTGGACCAGCTCCAGTCAGATGACAACACGTTTTGAGGTGGCCAAGGCAATCGCCTCTGGCAGTGTCCCCCTGATCCAGCCAGACGCTCAAACGTCAAAGGAGCACCCGGCAGTCCCCCAGCTTGCCAATGCGCTTTACTATCAGTCCATCAGCGAAACACTTGGGCCCGCCACACGCCAGGCGCTGGCGCAGGCGACGTCGCAGCAGGAGTGGAATGCTTTTCTGCTCTCATCACCCGAGATGATGCGCCGTTGAACACAAGCCGGAGAAAATACGCAACATGCAACGTCGCACCGCTTTGACTGCCTTGGCCGGACTGGCCACGCTGTCTTTCTCCACGACCCGCCTACTGGCGGCTCCTAACACCACGTCTCGTTTTCTGCTGGTTTTTTTACGGGGTGGCTATGACGCCTGCAGCCTGTTGGTGCCGGTGTCCAGCGACTTTTATTACACGTCGCGTCCCGACATCGCAATTGCAAAACCCTCCCAGGAACTGAGCTCCGCCTTGCCATTGACAGGCGAGTGGGGCCTGCATCCGGCGCTGCGTGATTCACTTTACCCTTACTACCAGAAGGGCGAGTTGGCCTTTGTGCCTTTCGCCGGGACCCACGAGTTGTCGCGCAGCCATTTCGAAACACAAGACAGCATTGAGATGGGCCAGTCGCTGCAAGGCCACAAAAATTACGAGTCGGGTTTCATGAACCGTCTGGCGTCCGTGCTGACGGGCTGCACGCCCATGGCGTTTACTGACCAGGTGCCGCTGAGCTTTCGGGGCAAAACAAAAGTAACCAATACGGCTTTGCGTACGCTTTCCAAACCGTCTGTAGACACACGGCAAAGCCGAATCATTGCCACCATGTACCAGGAAACCCCCTTGGGTTCCCAAGTATCGGAAGGTTTCAGTACGCGCGATGAATTGATGCGAAAATTTTCGGCAGAAATGGATACTGCAAGCCGCAATGCCATCAGCGCCAAGGGTTTTGAACTGGAGGCCCGGCGCATCGGCAAACTGATGAAGGACAAGTACAACCTGGGCTTTGTTGACGTAGGCGGTTGGGATACCCATGTCAACCAGGGTGCTGCCAGCGGTTATCTGGCCAACCGTCTGGGTGAACTCAGTGTGGCGCTTGCTGCCTTCGCGCAGGAATTGGGAACTGCCTGGCGCGACACCACAGTGCTGGTCATGAGCGAGTTTGGCCGCACGTTCCGCCAAAATGGCAATCGCGGCACTGACCATGGGCATGGTTCTGTGTTCTGGGTGATGGGTGGCAGTATGCGGGGCAGGCAGGTGGTCGGCGAACAAGTTGGGCTGGAACAAGCCACGCTACTGCAAAACCGTGATCTTCCGGTTCTCAACGAGTACCGTGAGGTGATGGGAGGCCTGCTGCAACGTCAGTACGGTTTGAGTGCAGCGCAGGTCGACCAGGTGTTCCCGGGAGCCACGCCACGTGATCTGGGCTTGATTTAACCTGACCTTAATCCCGCACCGCTGCCATCATGGCAGCAAAGCCGACAAAAGCGACTCCCGTAACCCGGTTGAAAACCCGCATCACGCTGGCGCGTTGCAAATAAACGGCCAACCGGTTGCCGCTGATAGCATAGACAAAATACCAACTCACCTCAATCACCGCAAACGTTGCCAGCAATATTCCGAACTGGGGCAGTTGGGCATGTTGCGGATTGATGAACTGGGGCAAGAAGGCCACCGCGAACAAGATCGCTTTGGGGTTGCTGGCTGCCACCAGCATGCCTTGACGAAAAAGTGCCATCGTTGTCATGGCTTGTTCAAGCAGCCGCGGCGCATCCAGCACATGATCATGCACCGGGGCGCGCCAGCTTTTGATGCCAAGGTAAGCCAGGTAGGCTGCACCCGTCAGTCGCAGGGCGTCAAACACCGCTGGGAACATCTGCAGCACAGCGCCCAGGCCCGCCGCAGAAATGCTCATCATGGCCAGCAGCGACGTCATGCAACCCACCATGGACGCCATGGCCGCGCGCAGGCCGAAGCGAGCGCTGTTACTCAGCACCAGCAGCATGTTGGGTCCGGGCGTGGCAGACACAACAAACGTCATCAGGACAAATAACCACCACGTGTGCAGGCTCATTTCTTGTAAATCCCATCAATCAATGCCCCATGATGCCATGTTCCCTGAACAGCTTTTGCAAAAACCCCACTGATAAAATCCAAGCCAAGCTGGTCAACACCTAAAACAAGCCAGCATCGACCACCGTCCGCGCACCCTCTACACCCAATGAACTTCACCAGAACAGGTCTACTGGCAATCGGCGCATGGCTGGCCATGACGCTCGCCCTGACGGGTTGCAGCAGCACGCCGCCCGCATCGCCAAGCCAGTCAACAACCAACGCACCTAAAACCAAACCCGTCATCGCACTCGCGCTGGGAGGCGGTGCCGCCAAGGGTTTTGCGCACATCGGTGTCATCAAGGCGCTCGAGGCGCAAGGCATCGTGCCCGACATCGTGATCGGCACCAGTGCCGGGTCTCTGGTGGGCGCCCTGTATGCCTCCGGTAAAAACGGTTTCGAGTTGCAGGAAATGGCAATCCCCTTCGACAAATGGCAATTCGTGGACTGGGCCATGCCCAACCGTGGCTTGATGAAGGGTGATGCGCTAACCCGGTTCGTCAACGCTTCGGTGGGTGGACGCGCCATCGAGAAGTTCCCAAAAAAATTTGGTGCGGTTGCCACCGACCTGCAGTCGGGTGAACCGATTGTGTTCCGTAGCGGTGATGCCGGTATTGCCGTGCTGGCCTCAAGCAGTGTGCCGTTGGCATTCCAGCCGGTCAACATCCGGGGTCGCCAATATGTCGACGGCGGACTGACCAGTCCGGTGCCGGTGAGGCTGGCCTACGAGATGGGCGCCAGCTTTGTGATCGCTGTTGATATTTCCGACAAACCGGCCAACGGCAGCATCAACAGCACCATGGACGTGGCACTGCAAACCCTGGCCATCATGGGCCAGATGATCCGCCGGTATGAAAAACCCGACGCCGATGTCATGATTCGGCCCGACATCTCCAGACTTGGCTCAGTTGATTTTGACAATCGCCACCTGGCCATTCTGGAAGGTGAACGCGCTGCAAGAAATGAAATGCAGGGGCTCAAGGACAAGTTGGCCAAATGGGGTGAACGGCCTCCGATCAATAAGTAAACGTTAAAGTCATCCCGTTACCGACACTGGATTCAGAAAGCCGGGTCAGGCCGCCCGAGGGTGTCATTTTGAACGTGATGGTCGAAATCATCACCACGCCCCCAAAAGTGTCCTTGTCCGTTTGAATAATCTTCAGGATGGCTGTGGAGGCCGTGTCAGGCAGCATCACAAAGGATGTCGAAGACGTTCCCAGCAATGAAGCCTTGTCACTGGCAGAGTAAACATTTTCATTGAACCAAATGCCGGTATCGTTGACCATGGCAGTGACAGGAATATTGACCGCACTCATGACAACCCTGTATTCACCGTTGGACGATCCCTTGGGTACGTAATTGGAGTCAGCGTAGGACGTAGAGCTGACAGCCAGGGGCGCAGAGCTGCCATTTGCGACAACCGTGGCGGTGACAGTGTTTACTTTTTGCAGAACAGGAGCACCTTCAAAAGTCCCATTCGTGACACTTGATTGCGTCAGTACACCATTGCCCGATATGCTGACTCCTGAAAACGTGCCACTGATGGTGAACGGAAGCGAGCGTGAGTCGTTGAAGTAGTTCACATACGCCGTTCTTACCTGAAATATTTCAGTTGAGGTGACGGGCGGCGGTGGGCCATCAGAACCCCCGCCACCACAGGCGGCAATGAAGGCGGCAAGGCAAGCAACGGCGATCAAGCGGATAAATTTTTTCATGATGAAAATCCCTTTGAACAGTGCATGTATTTGAGATTTATTCTGTTCCTTTCTTGCCAACACTGTCCATACCTTCACCCCCAGATATTCAGGGTTCTGTTGAGATTTATCATTGAAACCTACACAGAAGCCGGTTCAAGCGGCTCGCAACACGATGTCAATCTGAGCACCACCCAGGTCTGCCTTGTTGATCGTCAAGTCACCCTGATGACTGGCTACCAGATCCCTGACCACCGACAAACCGATGCCGTGGCCGGGCACCCGTTCATCCAAACGCACGCGCCGCGCCAGCGTCACACCGGGGTCGGCAAAACCCGGACCATCGTCACAAACCCGAATGTACAGCTGCGTGCCGTCCTGCCAGATCCGCGCAGCAACAGTGTGGCGTGCCCACTTGGCGGCGTTGTCCAATACATTGCCCAACATTTCGAAGACGTCGCCCTCATCCATGCGCCAGGTCAGATCGGGCTCGCAGTCCAGTGCAAACACAAGTTGCTTGTCAGCATAAACCTTGGCCAGGGTGTCGCGAATCCGGCCCAGGAT
Source organism: Pseudomonadota bacterium (assembly GCA_041183605.1). Lineage (GTDB taxonomy): Bacteria > Pseudomonadota > Gammaproteobacteria > Burkholderiales > Burkholderiaceae_C > Rhodoferax. The sequence goes on along the minus strand of JBEGLK010000026.1, from coordinate 5,308 downwards.
GGGCGCCAACGTCAGATGCGGTGCAAAACGTGCAGCGCCGCTGGCGCCGGCCCGGCCCAGCTGGTGCACCACGATGTCATCCATGCGCGCAACCTGTTGCGCCACCATGGCAGGCAGTTCGGCAGGCTGATCCAATGAGGCACGCAAGGCTGCCAGCGGTGTTTTCAGGCTGTGGGCCAGATCATCGAGCGCGTCCTTGTAGCGCGTTTGCCGAGCTCGCTCCTGCTCCATCAGGAGGTTCAGGTTATGGGTGAGTCCGGCAAGCTCGGTCGGGTAATCACCCTCGACCCTGGCCTGCTCGCCTCTTTCAATGTGCCGGATTTCCCGTGCCATACGCCCGAGCGGCGCCAAACCCCAGCGCAGCAACAGGATTTGCGTGAGCAACAACAACAGCCCGGTGCCGCCGAGCCAACTCCACAAGGTGCGCTCGAAGGCTTGCAACTCCTGGTCGAACTCGGTTTTGTCTTCAAGCACCGAAAAAACCAGCGGTGCCGACCGGTCGTTCACCGACCACTTGACCGCATAGCTGACCGACAGGAAGGCGCCAGGTAACTTCGATGTTTCACCAACTCGCGCCTGCGACGCCAGCACCGTATCAAAGTGCCATCGCCCAGGTGCCTGCTGACGCTGAAATGGCGGATTGAGCCCCAGCGTCGAAGACGACTGCCATTCTTCATTTTTGTCGAGATTGGCAATGTTGGCATACAGGCCGGATGCCGGTAATGACAAGCGTGGCTCAGCCAAGGTGTCGGGCATAACCAGGTCGCCCTGTGCATTGAGTTCGGCTCCGGCCATCAACAGGTAGATGGTGGTTTGCAGTCGGGCAAAGCGCTCGGCACGCACGCTGTCAACGTAGGCCCGCTGCACCGCCCAACCGGCGCCAGCCAGAAAAACCAGCAACACGCCAAAGACAGCCCAGATCAGGCGCGCGCGGATGGACAGCGGCGTTTTCACTGCAACACGAAGCGGTAGCCGCGCCCGCGCAGCGTCTCGATGGGCGCGCGCAGGCCATCAGGGTCGAGCTTGCGGCGCAAGCGCCCGATCAACACCTCCAGCACATTGCTGTCGCGATCTTCGTCGTGCGGGTACAGGTAGTCGGAAAGCTCCTGCTTGCTCACCACCCTGGCGCGTTCCCGTACCAGGTATTCCAGCATCCGGTACTCGAAGGTGGTCAGCTCAAGCACAGCCCCCCGCATGCGGGCGCTCTGGGCAGAAAAGTCTATGCTCAGGTCCCCCAGTGCGAGCACCTCCGAGCTTGCCTTGGTGGCGCGGCGCAGCAAGGCTTTGAGGCGCGCTGCCAGCTCGGGATACTCGAAGGGTTTCACCAGATAGTCATCAGCGCCCGCCTCCAGCCCCATCACCTTGTCCTGCCAGCTGCCACGAGCAGTAAGAATCAGAATTGGCAGGCTGCGGCCCTCTGCGCGCAGGGTTTGCACCACCTTGAGACCATTCAACTTGGGTAATCCCAAATCCACGATGGCCAGGTCAAACGGGTATTCGCGGGCCTGAAACAGACCGTCTTCGCCGTCGGACGACATGTCAACCCGGTAGCCATCAGCCTCAAGCTGGCGCTTCAGTCCCAGTCGCAATACCGCTTCGTCCTCAATCAATAACAAGCGCATTTTTTACAACCTGCGACCGGTGGCAGCGTCGATCAGCACCACAATGACCTCGCCTCGGGACGTCAACACCTTGACGCGCCAGACGAGGCGACCACCGCGCTCGGACTGATCCACCGCCAGCACGCGCCCACCCGTGGCCCTCTGCGCGATGCCAGCGGCATCATCACGGCTGACATCCGCCCAAGCGGGCACGCAGAGTGTCAGCATCAGGGACGTGATCACGGTGGTCAAAATTTTCATGGCGTGGTGAAGTCGTGGAAGGCTTGATCAGGCAATGGTACTACTGCACAAGCCCGGCAGCCTACTGCGTGATCGGATCGACGCTGACACGCACCGGCAGGCTGTTGCCCGGGTTGGTGTGCATGAAGGTGGTGTAGTTCTGGCCACGGTATTCGTAACTGACCCGATAACCCGTGATGCGTGTCTGCGTGTCATACACGGTACGGCAGCGCTTGACCTCCCGCTGCGTCGTCTCATAACCGCCGTTGTCGTATTGGCCGTTGTCATACTGGCGCCGCGCATCACGGTTTTCAAGACGGTCGCCGGCGATGGCTCCAAGCACCACGCCCAAGGCGGTGGCCGCGTCCTTGCCGCTGCCGCCGCCCACCTGGTGCCCCAGAATGCCACCGGCGAGCCCGCCAACGATGGCGCCACCGTATTGGCGGTCCTGGTTGCTCTCACGTTCGGCGCTGACCCGGCCACCTCGCTCAGTGATCCAGTGGCTGCTGCATTCGTTGCGCGGCACACTGACGTTTTCGTACTGCGGCTCGGCACTGCGCACCCGAGCGCTGTCGGTAAAGGTTTGGGCCTGGGCGCCGAGCACGGCAGTGGCCAACAGGCTGGTGATGACAAATCGTTTCATGGCAAGCTCCTTGGGTTGATATGACAGGCAGTTTGCAATCAGGTGCCTGAACCCATGCTGAACAGAAGCGAAATAATCCGGAAACAGGTCGTTGCTCAGAGCTTGTTGGCTTCCACGATGCCATCGACAAACTCCTTGAGCGCCTGGGCGGCGCTGGCATCAATCGAGGTGAATTCGACCCGGCATTCATAACCTTCATTGACCTGTGACACGCGCAAGATCTTGGCATAAATTTCAGCGCGCTCGGACCCCATGAACGACACAGCCAGTGTCATCTTGATGTCATCAAAGGCTTCCATCGGCTCTGGACTCAGGACGTACATGCCGCCGTAGCTGATGTCGATGACCCGCCCCACAATGTTCTGTTCCAGAACCACCTTGCCGCTGAGGCGATGAAAACTCACCGGCATGTCGACGTCAACACGCGGGCTGTTGCGAGTCTCCCGGTCTGGCGCCACCAACAGGCGGGGACGGCTGGTAGACAGCAACTCGTACATGCGAACCGCAGCCTTTTTTCCTTTCACCTTGACTTCATTGACGTCACCAATCTGAATAAAGTCCCGCGCCAACTGATAACTGTTTTCACTCAGCAGGATTTGCCCGCGCAGGCTGTGCGCCTCCACCCGCGACGCCAGATTGACCTGGTCACCGATCACCGTGTATTCGCTGTGCAGCACAGAACCCAAGTGCCCCGCCACCACCTCGCCGGTGTTGATGCCAATACCCATGTAAAGCGGCGCCATGCCATGCGCCATGTTTTGCTGGTTAATCTGCTTCATCGCCAGCTGCATTTCAATGGCGCAGGCAAGCGCCGCTTCAAGATCGTCATCGCGCCCGATCGGCGCACCAAACAGGGCCATGATGGCATCGCCAATGAACTTGTCGATGGTGCCGCCATGGGCAATGATGATCTCGGTCATGCGGTTCAGGTAGCGGTTCAGGATTTCGACCATCTCCAGCGCGGTGAATTTTTCTGCCAGGGCGGTAAAGCCCCGCAAATCCGACAGCAAAATCGTGACCCGCCGGCTGTCCGTTTCCTGGGCATTGGCCAGAGCGGCCTCGACGGCATGCCCGATCTGCAATCGCAGGCCGGCCTCATCCAGCCCCGCAGGCGAAGCAAGGTGCGCTTGGCGAAACAAATCAAGCAGTTGTTGGGTGAGTTTGGCTTTGTTGGCTTCTTGCATGGTGACGGTCGCCCGATGAAATGGCATTACAGTAAGACTGTTGATCACAGCTTTTGTATCGTAGCGCAGGCACTCCTGATGGCGCCTTTCTTTTTACATTTTTTACCTTTGCCGGGTGTTTTCGATGGTTTTGCGTATCGTTCTTTTTGTCATCGCTGCGGCGCTCTCGGCAGCACACTTTTTGCGTGAAGGAAGTTATGCCATGGTGGCCTTAAGCCTGGCTGTGCCGCTGCTGTTTTTTTACAAAAAGCCATTGAGTTTGGTGCTGTTGCAACTGGCGGCTTATTGCGCCACTGCAAATTGGCTGATCGTGTTGCTGCTGCTGGTTCAAATGCGGCAACAAATGGGACGGCCCTGGACCGCCGCTGCCATCATCCTGGGTACCGTTGCTCTGCTGACCCTGTTGTCGGGCCTGCTGCTGAACTCACGCGGCATGCGTGAACGCTACAAATAGGCGGCCAATGCCAGACATCCAGCCCGTCCGATGACCTCATCTGCCTTCACGGACAAGGATCCGGGGCCATGAAGCACGCGCGCAAGCCTCCTATCTGGCTGGTGGCCTTGATCGCCATCAGCGGCACGATTGGCATGCACATGTTCCTGCCCGCCCTGCCCTATGCCGCGCGCGATCTCGCCACGGGGTCAGGGCAAATGCAGATGACCATCAGCGTCTACATCGTCGGACTGGCGATCGGACAACTCATCTACGGACCACTTTCCGATGCGTTGGGACGCCGGCCAGTCCTGATGGCAGGGCTGGCACTTTACGTACTGGCCAGCATCGCCGCCGCCCTGGCGCCGAACGTGACGGTGCTGCTTTGCGTGCGGGTCCTGCAATCCTTGGGCGGGTGTGCCGGTGTGGCGATCGCCCGGGCCATCCTGCGCGACACCAACACCGCCGAGGGCACTGCCCGGAGCATGGGCATGCTCGCCATGCTGATGACTTTCAGTCCCGTGCTCGCGCCGATGGTCGGTGGCGGGGTGACAGCCGCTTTTGGCTGGCGCGGCAATTTCATGGCACTGGGTCTGCTGGGAGCCATCACCCTGGGCCTGGTTTTCATCCGGCTGGAAGAAACCGCGCGACCCAGCGGCCGCTTCGAAATGGCCGCTGCGCTGCGTGACTACCGTGAGCTGCTGTGCACCAGGCACTATGTAAGTTTTGCCGTGGGGGGTGGATTTTTGACCACCAGCATGTTCGCCTTCCTGACAGCTGCGCCCTTCATACTGACCCAAGAACTCAAGCAATCCGTACAACTTGCCGGCATCTATTCCGGTCTGGTTTTGGTCGGTGCGGCGATCGGGAACGGTGTCGGCAGCTTTTTGTCGCGACGGGTTCGCAGCGAGCGCTTGCTGCGTGGGGGCCTCATGCTCAGCCTGCTGGCCAGCGCGGTCTTCCTCGTGCTGGTGCTCACGCACAGCCTGAGCCTGACCGCCCTGATCGGTCACGCAATCGGCCGGCTTTTTCTGAAAGGCATTCACCCGAATAATGGTGATGCTTTTAGTGGTGGTAGATGACTTCAGCCTCCCCTTCGGTGCGCTGCGCTTCCGCGAGAGCGGCAGTGATGGTGGCCATAACGGGCTCGCTTCGATTGAGGCGGAGATGCAGACCGATCGCTATCCACGCCTTCGCGTTGGGATCG
>JBEGLK010000025.1:0-12216 GCA_041183605.1 Pseudomonadota bacterium | reverse complement strand
CGCCATGTGTGGCGTTGGTCTCATGAATTACCCGATGTCCGTGGGTTTGTTATTTACTGCTGCCGTGTTGGGCAACCAGTCCAACTACACCATCGGGCATTACTTCGGACCCAAGGTATTTGCCTGGGAAGATTCCCGCTGGTTCAACAAAAAGGCGTTTGACCAAGCCCACGCCTTTTATGAGAAATATGGCGGCATCACCATTGTCGCGGCGCGCTTCATGCCTTTTTTGCGCACCTTCGCCCCCTTTGTGGCAGGCGTGGCGCAGATGACGCGCAGCAGGTTTGCGTTGTTTGACGTGCTCGGTGGCGCCCTCTGGGTGGGAGGCATCGTCACCGTGGGTTATTTCTTCGGCAACATCCCGTGGGTCAAGTTGCACCTGGACAAGATCATCTGGGCCATGATTCTGGTGCCGGGTCTGGTCGTGCTTTACGGTGCCTGGAAAGGGCACAAAAAGGCGGCCTGATTCTGTTTCAGGAACCCGTTTTCAGGAACAGTTCCTGGTCCGGCGCAAAGTTGGCGTGCAGCGGCATCAGCGCACCGCCCAAAGCCCGGGCATCGGGTCCAACCTCGCCGGCGATCACGTTGGCCTGCCACAGGCCCTCCCAGTTGTAGTGTTGCAGCGCACGCTGGGTTTCTTCAATCAGCAACGTCAGCAGAGAGCGGCAGAAAGAGCCATCAATCACGACCGCCTCAATGTCCAGAAAGGCGGTACCGCTCACCACCGCGTGCGCCAGCGCGTTGGCGGCCTGTTTGATCCAGGCGCGGGTTTCAGGTTCGAACGGAGCCATCAACGCGCGTTCGTCGTAGGCGCCATGTGGATCCAGCCCGCGCGCCGTCAGGCGTTGCTCCAGTTCCCACAAGGAAGCATGGTGAATCAGTTGTGCCGGTGCCGTGTTGCCTTGCGCCAGACTGGAGGGCAGGGAAGCCACGGCACCCGCATTGCCATGCACACCGCCATGCAAATGCGAGTTGATGACCAGGCCACCGCCGACAAAGGTATCGACAAAAAGGTACAGGAAATTCTTCAGGTCACGACCGCGCCCAGCCACCAGTTCAGCAACACAGGCGGCGGAGGTGTCTTTGGCATAACTGACCGGCACCTCGGTCATGGCCTGTACCTGAGCGCGCAGGTCCAGCTGGTTCCAGCTTTCGGATTGTGATTCCGACAGGCCCAGCATCCGGTGCCAGCCGCCCAACTGGAAGGGCGCGGCCACACCGACACCCACCAGGCGATCTTTCAACTCGCCCAGTTGATCACGCATGGCGTTGAGCCGCTGCTTGATGTCGGGCAACAGGCTGTCGGCATCCGGAAATACGTAGTCCAGGCTCTGGCGCTGACGCACCTGGCCAGCAAAATCGACCAGCAACCAGTCGGCGCTGCGCCGACCAATCTTGATGCCAATGGCAAATGCGCCATCCGGGTTGAGTGACAGCGGCACCGAAGGTTGGCCGATGCGCCCGCGCACCCGGTCCTGTTTGATGATCAGACCGTCCTCTTCGAGCCGGGTCGTGATTAAACCGATGGTTTGCGCGGTCAGACCGGTCAGGCGTGCCAGCTCGGCCTTGGGCAGGCTGCCGTTGAGGCGAATGGCTTGCAGCACCACCCGCTCATTGAACTGGCGCATGCCCACGTGGTTGGAGCCGCGCGGACGCAGCAATGGCGGGCTTGCAGTTGCTGGGGCAGAGCGGGGTGGGTTCATGGACGCAGATTTTCGCCGATGACACCCTTGCGCAAGATGAAGTTGCCAAACGGCTGCTTTTCGCCGGTGAGCACGATGGCGTAGGCTGCGCGGGCACGCTCGTAAAACGCAAAACGCTCGACCGGCTCGACACTTTGACCTGGCAACAATTCGGGTGTGATGAACGCGATCACCTCACGCTGCAAGGCCGAGCGGTAGTTGTCCGGCTCGCCGCTGACCGCCATGAGAGCCAACGGGTGCTTCACGTCGGTAGCCAGCGGCAGCAGGGCGCTGACCGCTTGCACCGCGTCGAGCATTGAAACTCCGGGCAGCCGGATCACGGGTTTGCCTGCCGCGATGCTCTGCGCGGTGAAGTTGGCATCGGCCAGCACCAGCGCGTCGTCATGCCCCATTTCCATCATGATCTTGAGCAGCTCCGGTGTGAGCAGGGGGTTGATTCCTTTAAGCATGGGCGTTGGCGGGAAGTTCGTCCACGGTTTTTGCGCCGGTCATCACGGCCACGGTGTCGCTCATACTGATGGTTTTTGGGTTGACCACGGCAGCGCGTTTGCCCAGGCGCTGGATGTGGATGCGGTCGGCCACCTCAAACACATGGGGCATGTTGTGACTGATCAGAATGACGGGCAAACCCTTGTCGCGCACGCGCCGGATCAACTCCAGCACCATATTGCCTTCCTTCACGCCCAGTGCCGCAGTGGGCTCGTCCATGATCACGACATGCTGGGCGAAAGCGGCGGCGCGGGCCACAGCCACACATTGGCGCTGGCCGCCTGAGAGCGTTTCCACCGCCTGGGTCATGGAGCGGATACCTACCTTGAGCTCCTGCATGCGGGCAATCGCCTGGGCCAGCATTTCCTTCTTGTCCAGCAGGCGCAGCAGTTGGCCAACCAAACCGGGCTTGAGCAACTCGCGTCCCAGGAACAGGTTTTCGGCAATACTCATCGCCGGTGCCACGGCCAAGTCCTGGTAAACGGTTTCAATACCGGCGCGGCGCGCGTCGATCGGTGACTTGAAGTGGACTGGCTTGCCGTCGAGCAACAGTTCGCCCTCGTCGGGCACGGTGGCGCCCGACAGGGCCTTGATCAGTGAGGACTTGCCGGCGCCGTTGTCGCCAATGATGGCCATGATTTCACCGGCACGTAATTCAAAGTCAGTGCCATCAAGCGCGGTGACCTGACCATAACGTTTGACGATACCCTTGGCCTGCATGACGAGGTTTGGATTGGATTGGGTGTTCATCAACGTGCTCCCTTGCGAGACATTTGGTCGGCAGCGACTGCCAGAATCACCAGAATGCCGGTAATCAGTGTTTGGTAAACCGAGGCCACACCCATCAAGGTCAGGCCGTTGCGGAACACGCCCACAATCACCGCGCCCACCAGCGAGCCCAGGATGACGCCACGGCCGCCAAACAGGCTGGTGCCACCGAGCACCACGGCGGTGATGGCATCGAGGTTTTCGGTCTGTCCGGCATTGGGGTCACCGACACCGGTGCGAGAAGCAGAGAGCAGGGCGGCAATGCCGTAAAACAATCCTGCCAGCGCATAGACAAATAACAGCACGCGGTCCACGTTGATGCCGGTCAGGCGCGCGGCTTCAGGGTTGTTGCCCACCGCGTACAAGTGACGGCCGGGCGCAGTTTCACGCAGCACGAACCAGGCCAGTGCATAGAGCAAGAGCATGGTGACCGTGCCCAGGCTCACCTCGGTGCTGCCCAGGTTGAAGGTTTCGCCCAGCGCCGTCATGGCGGCCGGCAGATTGGTGATGGTTTGCGACTCGGAATAAATCTGGGTGATGGCAAAGGCGATGTTCAGGGTGCCGAGTGTCACGATGAACGGTGGCAGTTTGATGCGTGTCACCAGCAGGCCATTGATCAGGCCAAAGCCGGTGGTGACCGCCAAGCCGCAAAGGATGGCGGCGTAGGGGTCCATGCCGTAATTGACCGCGAACTTGGTCATGACGACGCCGCCGAGCGCCATCACCATGCCGCATGACAGGTCAATGCCGGCGGTCAGGATGATCAGCGACTGACCAATCGCCAGCACACCCACCACCATCACCTGCTGCAGCACCAGTGACAGGTTGCCACCGCTCAGAAAGCGATCGGACTGGGTGGTGAAAAACAGGCAGGTCAGCGCCAGGGCCAGCCAGGGCCCCAGGGCACCCCAGGGAATAGTGTGCTTTTGCGATGAGGACATCACGGACTCCGGTTGATTGTCAATTCAAGGCCCGGCCTGTCATAGCCTTTAGCCGGGCAGTTTGGGCTTGCAAAACTTACTTGGTGCCCCAGCACAGATCCATGCCGACCTTGGTGTCCTTGCTGTCCACACCCGCCACGGCCTTGGCCGCGATCAGCGTTACGCCGGTGTCCACATAACCCGTGGCTTTTTTGCCGGATTTGGCGTATTCCACACCAGCTGCAACACCCATCGAGGCCATCTTCAGCGGGTATTGTTGCGAGGTGGCGGTGATGATGCCTGCTGCCGTGTCCTTGATGCCCTGGCAACCACCGTCCACCGACACGATGATCACGCCTTTTTCCTTGCCGGCCTTTTTCAATGCGTTGTAGGCACCTGCGGCGGCCGGTTCGTTGATGGTGTAGACCACGTTGATGTCTGGATTCTTCTGCAGGCAGTTTTCCATGGCGGTCTGACCCTTGGCCTGGTTGCCATCGGTGTCGCCGGCGCAGACAGTCTCAGGTGTGCTGGAGAGTTCGTTGGATTTGGCATCAAAAGCTTTCAACCCGAAACCGGTCATGAAACCGTTGTGGCGTTGCGCGCCCACCGGGTGACCGGGGAACAAATCGAGCATGGCGATCTTGGCGGGTTTGTTGCCCAGGGCGGCTTTGGCGTATTGACCAATCAACACACCGGCCTTGTAGTTATCGGTGGCGAACAGGGCGTCGGCGCCTTCAAACGGGCTGTCCAGCGCGATCACCTGCACGCCCTTGGCCTGGACTTTTTTCACGGTCGGGATGATGGCGTCACCGGTGGAGGTGATCAGAATGGTTTTGGCGCCGGCAGCGGCCATGTTTTCCAGCGCGGTGATCTGGCTGGCGGTATCACCGTCTTTTTTGCCGGCCGCGGTCAGGAGCTTGGCGCCTGCCTTTTTGGCCTCGGCCTGTGCGCCTTCCTTCATCTTGACGAAAAAGGGATTGGTGTCGGTCTTGGTGATCAGGCCGATCACGGGTTCGTTGGCCGCAAAAGCGGCGCTGGTGGCCAAAGTCAGGGTGCTCAGCAGCAGGGTGGTTGACAACTTCATTCGGATACTCCTCGTTGGTTTTCCCTTGCGGGTGGTGGGTTAGGTCCTTGGCAGGGGGCATCATGCGGCCTGCGGGAAATTACGCTTGTTAAGTTGGCGTGGCTGAACTATAGTGGCAAAATAGTTATTAAATCAAGTTGCTTTAATTATGGAAAACCCTAATATGGTGCAAATAAATGCCTCGGTCCAGGTCGCTACCGCAGGCGAGGCGCTGATCGATTTCATCGCCAATGCTGATGGCCGTTTTGAGCCCTGCCTCGGCGGTGCAGTCTATAACCTGACGCGTGCGATTGCGCGCCAGGGTGTGGGCACGCTTTACCTCAATCCCCTGTCCCGGGACCGCTTTGGGCGCCGGCTGGCCCAGGGTTTGCTCGATGATGGTGTGGTGCTTGCGGTTCCCGAAGCCGTGCTCGAAGTGACTTCACTGGCGGTGGTGAATGTCAACGAGCAGGGGCACCCGGACTATGCTTTCTACCGCGAAGGTGTGGCTGACCGTGCCACGTCGGCAGCTGCCTTGTCCCAGGCCTGCAGCCCGCTTGAAAACCTGTCGCTGGTGTGCACCGGTGCTTTGGCGCTGTCGCCTGTGGATGGCGAAATCTACCTGCCCTGGCTGGCCGAGCAGCGCCGGGCTGGGCGCACGGTGGTGATTGACGCCAACCTGCGTCCTTCGGTCATGCCGGATCTAGAAAAATACCGCAGCCATGTGTCGACCGCGCTGCATTACGCCGATGTCATCAAGGCCAGCGACGAAGACCTCGCATGTCTGCAACTGCCGGGTGACGATGCACTGTCCCAGGCAAGCCACCTGTTGCAAAACACACGTGCCAGTGTTTTGGCGCTCACCCTGGGTGGCGATGGCGCTGTGTTGTTGACGCGTTTTGGCCAGGTGTTTGCCGCCCGCGAGCTGGGGCCAATCGAAGTGGTCGACACCGTGGGTGCCGGCGATTGTTTTTTGGCGGGTTTGGTGGTGGCCATGCTGGCCCACAAGCTTCCCGCCGACTGGGGCTCCGGCGCGGTGTCCCACGAGGTGGCCAGGCAATTGCTGACGAGCGCGATCGCCAGTGCCAGCCTGTGTGTGATGCGTCGTGGCTGCGTGCCGCCGACACGCGCCGAGGTTCTGGCGCGATTGGCCCAGGTTCCATATTCTTTTACCAGCTGAGTTCTTGATGGAAACGCCCGTTTTTTTGGACAAACTGTTGCTGCCCGCCCCGTGTCAGCAAGGAATCGATCGCCTGCTGGCGTCGGGTGAGCGCAAAATTCTGGGCCTGGTGGCGCCGCCGGGCGCTGGCAAATCCACCCTCGCCGAGGCCTTGATCGCGCGTCATCCCCAACAGGTGCAAGGTGTGCCGATGGATGGTTTTCATCTGGCCAATAGCGAGCTGGCGCGTCTGGGGCGGCAGCAACGCAAGGGCGCGCCAGACACTTTTGATGCGGCGGGTTTTGTCAACCTGTTGCGGCGTCTCAAGAACCAGTCACCTGGCGAAATCATTTATGCCCCCGAGTTCCGGCGTGACATAGAAGAGCCTGTTGCCGGGGCCATCGCGGTTGGGCCAGAAACCACCCTGGTGATCACCGAGGGCAATTACCTCTTGCTCGATGACCAGCCCTGGTCAGAGCTGCGAGAGCTTGTCGACGAAATCTGGTACCTCGATGTGCCGGACGAACTGCGTCGGGAGCGTCTGTTGCTGCGGCATATGAAGTTTGGCCGCAGCCGGGCGCAGGCGCTCGACTGGATCGCTCGTACCGACGAGCCCAACGCGGTGCGTATTGCAAGAACCCGTGCGCAGGCAGACCTTTGCGTGAACTGGGTTTGAGTCAGGTGGTCCGGTTGCGCGCCAGTGGTGGGTTTTTGGAGAAATAGGCATCGATGCCGCGCATCAGGGCATCCGCCAGCTGATCCAAGTAGGCGTCGCTGTTGAGCTTGGCTTCTTCATCCGGGTTGCTGATGAAGGCCGCTTCCACCAGCACACTCGGAATGTCGGGTGCTTTGAGCACGGCAAAACCGGCCTGTTCCACCCGAGGCTTGTGGAGTTTGCCGACCCGGCCTATCTCCTTGAGCATGGCACCGCCCAGTTGCAGGCTGTCCTTGATCTGGGCCGCGGTGCTCATGTCGAGCAGGGCGCGCTTGACCTGCGCATCTTTGGCACGGACATTGAGACCCCCCACCACGTCGGCGTTGTTCTCCTTGACCGCCATCCAGCGTGCTGCGCTGCTGGAGGCGCCATCCTGGCTCAGCGCAAACACGCTTGCACCTTGTGGGCGCGGCGTAAAAAAGGCATCGGCATGCAGGCTGATGAACAGGTCGGCCTGCACCCGGCGCGCCTTGTCGACCCGGGTGTGCAGCGGTACAAAAAAATCGGCATCACGGGTTAAAAAGGCGCGCATCGGATTGCCATTGCTCGATGCCGCGTTGATGCGATCACGCATGCGGTGGGCAATGCGAAGCACCACGTCTTTTTCCTGGGTGCCTCCAGGGCCGATGGCACCAGGGTCTTCGCCACCATGGCCGGCATCCAGCGCAATGATGATGAGCCGATCGGTGGCCGCCGGCGCGGGTGCCCTCATGATTTGGGGCGGGAGTTTCTTGACCTCCTTTTGTGGCGCGGATGCCGCCGGGGCGCGCGGCTGCGCTTTTTGCGCGATCAGTTCGCCCAGCGGATCAGAGCCTGGAGGCGTCGCCACAGGGGCACCTGCACTTTCCTTGATCCGCTCGGCAATCAGGGTTTCCAGTGGATCTGCCACCTGGGTCGGGTACAAATCCAGCACCAGCCGGTGCTGGTAGGCCGCCACCGGCGTCAGTGTGAACACCTGTGGCGCAATGGCCTGCTTGAGGTCGAAAACGAGCCGCACCACGCCCGGCCCGAACTGGCCGACACGAATGCCCGAAATGGTGGGATCGTTGGCACTGACCTTGGCCACCAGTTCGCGCAGCGCATGGTTCAGTTCGATGCCCTGTACATCCACCGCCAGACGTGGCGGGTTGGGCACAAAGGTTTGGTTGAAACTCAGGCGCGCGTCGGATTCGATGGTGACCCGCGAATAATCGGGTGCCGGCCACACGCGTACCGCCACGATCGTGGCGCCACGGGCCAGATGTTGTGCGCCCAGCAACAGCACCAGGGTGCCCGACTGCAACAGGTGGCGGCGTTTCATGAATCCAATTTTTCCAGGCTTGCGGCGTCAAGGCCGTGGAGCAGGGCGGCACCCAATGCAGTTTGTGCTTTCAGGGCAACCCGGCGCGAGTCGTCCTCCTCCACGTCGAGACGGATCACCAGGTCGGCCTGCGGCACACAACCGGCAGCTTTTTCCGGCCATTCGGCCAGTTTCAGGCCGGGGCTGGCAAAGATGTCCCGAAAACCGGCATCAAGCCATTCGCGTGGATCGTTGAAGCGGTAAAAGTCAAAATGCCAGGCCTTGAGATCGGGAAGCTCATAGGGCTCCACCACGGCGTAGGTGGGGCTCTTGATGCGACCCTGCGCACCGACGGCACGCAGCAGATGGCGCACCAGCGTGGTTTTACCCGCACCCAGATCACCCTGCAGCTCAATGTAAGCCAGGCGCAGTTCAGGCAACGCCGCCAGCGCGCGGGCAAAGCGCCCGGTGGCAGTTTCATCTTGCCAATGCAGGCTTTTTACAATGGGCAGGTGATCAACACCTTGCAGCAACTTAACGGCAGTCAATGGGTCTCCAGAATTCAGGATTGGGGGCGGACACTCGGATTTTCCCAAATTGGCGTGGCAGATGTTGATTTGAGGGCCGCAGAACCCGGATTATCGGCATGGCTGGCGGCTGGTTTTCATGGCGACATGCACTATATGGCGGCGCATGGTCTCAAGCGTGCGCGCCCGGCCGAACTGGTGCCGGGTACCGTGCGCGTGATCACCGCGCGCATGGATTACCTTCCAGCCGACACGCCCGAGGGCTGGCAGTCGGTCGAGCTGCAGCGCCTTGAGCGCCAGGCAGAGGCCATCATCTCGGTCTATGCTCGTGGCCGCGACTACCATAAGGTCGTGCGCCAGCGCCTGCAAAAGTTGAGTGATCAGATTGCCGACGCGATGGGGCCGCTGGGTTACCGCGTGTTCACCGATTCGGCGCCGGTGTTGGAGGCCGAATTGGCCAGTTTGAGCGGCCTCGGCTGGCGCGGCAAACACACCTTGTTGCTGAGTCGCGAGGCGGGGTCGACATTTTTTCTTGGCGAAATTTTTGTCGACATGGCACTACCGGTGACCGAACCCGTGGCTGGTCACTGCGGCAGTTGCAGCGCCTGCATTGACGTCTGTCCGACCCGGGCCATCGTTGCCCCGTACCGGCTTGATGCCCGGCGCTGTATCTCGTACCTGACGATCGAACACGCCGGTCCGATCCCGCTGGAACTGCGACCCTTGATGGGCAACCGTATCTATGGCTGCGACGATTGCCAGCTGGTTTGTCCCTGGAACAAGTTTGCCAAGCGAAGTGCCTTGCCTGACTTTGATGCCCGCGCCGGGCTGGCGGGCCGCCAGCTTGTTGAACTATTTGCCTGGACGGAGGAAGAATTCTTGCGTTTTACCGAAGGCAGTCCGATCCGGCGCATTGGCCATGAAAGGTGGTTGCGCAATATTGCGGTGGCATTGGGTAATGCGTTGCGTGTGGCTGATGCCGAGTCAGCCGGACCGTTGGAGATTGCACTGATGTCGCGTGCTGAGCATCCCAGTGATATGGTGCGTGAACATGTGGCTTGGGCTTTGGCTCAGAAAATTTAGTAGGAGTTAGTTGATTGGGGTCGGAATCCAATTAGCCGGTGGAGTCAGAACATGATTTGCCATGGGTGATCTTTACCCGCGCAGCGGCTGGCTTCGGCGGCTTCCTCATACTGGAGTACCAGAAATCGTCAGCCCCCAAAGCCAGCCACTGCGCTGGCGGCAGTGAAGTGACTTTGGACGGCTCACTTTGGTGCCAGCCAAACCTCAAAAAAACAGTATTTTTCTTTCATGGGTCCTCGCACATCACCACCTTGCGTTGCAACCGGCAGGGGTGGTCGCCGATTTCTGGTACCCCAGTATGAGGCGGCTGCCCCTGCCGGTTACAACGCGAAGTGCAGCACCAATTTTTGAACGCGGCAAGATTTGATCACTGCGTGAAGCGCATCACAGCAAGTCGATCGCAGGAAAATGGATTGCCCCGCTTCGCTCGCAATGACAGGGTTTTCAATTTAAACAAACGACCTCAACACTCCGAGCGCGAGTGGCAAACTCAGCATGCCGAGCAGGGTGGACAGGGTGACCAATGCCGCCACATAGGCGCCGTCATAACCCATACGTGCTGCCAGAACATAACAGCTCGAAGCCGTGGGCAATGCCGCGAACATCAGCAAGATGGTGGTTTGAATCTGGCTCAAGCCAAATGTGAGACACAACACCAAAGCCAGCAGCGGCATCAGCAAATGACGGATCGACAAGACCACCACTGCCAGCAACTTGGCGTGATTGAGTGCTCCCAACTGCATGCCGGCACCTGCAGCCATCAAGCCGAGTGTCAGCGAGGCCCCGCCGATGCGGGTCACGGTGGGCTCAGCCCAAGCCGGGATGGAAAACCCGGCCAGATTGGCCGTCAGGCCAATGACGGTGGCGATGATCAGCGGGTTGCGTAACAGTTCGCCCAGAAAACCGCGCTGGGCGTGGCGCGCCATTGGCCAGACTGCACCGATGTTCATCAGCGGCACACTGATACCGATCAGCAGTGCCAGCACCAGCAGGCCAGGCGGACCGGCCAGTCTCTCGGCCAGCGCCAGGCCAATGAAGGAATTGAACCTGAAGGCAATCTGTGCGCTGGCGGCGTGTTGGCGGGCTGCGACATGGTTTTTCAGGCCGGGCCAGAAGGGAACTGAATATGCCAGGGCGATACCGCCAAGACCCAGCACCCAGCCAGCACCTACCAAATTGCCCGCCGTTCCGAGATCGAGCGGGCTCTTCAGGATGGAGTGGAACAGCAGCACCGGGAAAAACAGAAAATACACAAGTTGTTCCACCTGGGTCCACACGGCACGGCTCAAGGGCGTGAAACGGCAAATGAGGTAGCCGATCAGGATCAGCGAGAAATCAGGAAAGAGGAGTTGGGCGTAATACATCTTTTGAGGATAGCAGGCCAGATGGTGCCAAAGCTGCGCTGGCATCGACGGATCACGCTCGGCATAAGATCGGTGTTCTATCGTTGTTCTTCCAGCCCCATGTCCCAGATCCAGTCTGCAGCCCATCCTGATGCTTCAGGTGCTAAAAATGCGCCCGACCCGTTGATCGATACCTTTGTTGACGCCCTGTGGTTGGAAGAAGGTTTGTCCAAAAATACCCTGGCAGCCTATCGCCGTGACCTGACATTGTTTGGCAACTGGCTGGCAGGACAGGGGAGCCGTCTGAAGGATGGCACCGAACTGCTGCTCAACAGCTATTTTGCAGACCAGCACGCCGTTACCCGCGCCACCACGGCCAACCGCCGCCTGACGGTGTTCAAGCGTTTTTACCGCTGGGCCTTGCGTGAGCGTTTTTTGGCAATCGACCCCACCTTGAAGCTGCAGGCCGCCAAACAGCCGTTGCGCATGCCAAAAACCCTGACCGAGGCCCAGGTGGAGGCCTTGCTCAATGCACCCGATACCTCGGTGGCGCTTGGCATCCGTGACCGCACCATGCTGGAGCTGATGTATGCCAGCGGCTTGCGGGTCAGCGAGTTGGTCGGTTTGAAGGTGCTGAATGTGAGCCTGTCTGACAACGTGCTGCGGGTCTTCGGCAAGGGCAACAAGGAGCGTCTGGTGCCTTTTGGCGAAGTTGCCAGCCAGTGGCTGAAAGCATACCTGGCGCAGCCTCGCGCCGAATTGTTGGCCGGCCATGCCAGCGAGGCGCTTTTTGTGACCCAGCGCGGCAGCACACCGGGCACAGCCATGAGCCGGGTGATGTTCTGGATGATCGTCAAAAAATACGCGCAGTTGGCAGGTATCACCGCACCGCTGTCACCGCACACGCTGCGCCATGCCTTTGCCACCCATTTGCTCAACCATGGCGCTGATTTGCGCGCTGTGCAGTTGCTGCTCGGTCATGTGGATATTTCAACCACCACCATCTACACTCATGTGGCGCGGGAGCGCCTGAAAAACCTGCATGCCCAGCACCATCCGCGCGGTTAAGGACGGCCTGATTCAGCCGGCAGTGACGCTTGTTGACGTCTGCAGGGCGGAGAGTTCGGCTTCAGTAAAACCTGCGGCGCGCCGCGCCGTCAGGTTGAA